>NZ_JBEPXO010000005.1:0-72148 GCF_041641895.1 Salinigranum sp.
CGGTCGGGTGGGGTGTTGTGCTCATTCGTGGGGGATCGGAACGGGACGGTCTGGTGACGATGCGCGCCGGGAGGGAGAGGAGAATCAGTCGCGTACGCGTACTTCGGGCATCGTCGTTCACTCGAACGACTTTCACGAACTATCATAAAGGTTCCGTGGGGAGGGGTGCCACACGTCACGCAGAGTGGGCGGCGAGGAGTCCAGCGACGACGGCACGGGGGGTCGGCAACGTCATACAACCTCCGACACGTTTTTATCTGTCACTCGTCCACCTTCGACTACCTCCCAGACAAACTGTGTCTTGATGGGTCGCGTATCTACAGGGAGGTCACTGGAACCACCGGTCGGTCGTCACGTGACGACCACCGGTGAGTCACGTGCAAAGAGCGCGTCCGTGGCCGCGAGTCCCCGACTCGACGGACGATGCCACCATCTCACAGTGGTCTCGTCGTGTTCGGAGAGAAATAGATATACCCCCGCCGGGAGTGCATCGACCAGCTACGATGTCCCCGAACCGCCGCTCCGCCGTCGGAGCCACTGCCCTCGTCGTTTTCCTCCTCTCGTGTAGCCTCGCCGCGCTCGCGCCACCGGCCGCCGCGCAGTCGTCCTCGGTCGTCGTGACGAACGCGACACACACCCCGACCACGCCGGCCGCCGGCGACACCTTCGAGGTCCGCGCGACGGTCCGGAACCAGGCTGGTGCCGCCGGGCCGTTCACCGTCAACGAAGTCGCCGTCGAGGTCCCCGGACGCGGGCCGGCGGGGTGGTCGAGCGCGGACGACCTCGGCGTCCTGTCGCCCGGGACGTCGATGGAGGTCGGCCTGCCGGCGACCGTCGACGAACCCGGCTGGCACACGCTTCGCGTCCTCGTCTACGGACAGACCGCGACGGGCCGGGCCGTCCGCGTGACGTACCCCGTCACCGTCCAGGTCGTCGAACCACAGCGCCCACAGCTCGACGCCGAGTTCGAAGACGGCGTCGTCGGGGCCGAGTCGCGGGTGAACCTCACGGTGGCGAACGGACTCACGACCGCCGTCCGTAACGTCCAGCTCGAACTGACCGGTGAGAACGTGCGTATCGACCGCCAACGGCGCGTCCGGTCGGCCCTCGACGGCGGCGCGGAGACGAACTACACCTTCGACGTGACACCGACGCGCGCCGGCGGCCAGCGACTCACCGCGCGCCTCACGTACACCGACGCCAGCGGCGAGCGACGGACCACGGAGGAGACGTTCCGCTACGCCGTCGACCCCCTGGAACGCGACATCCGACTCGACGTGGCGACGGTCAGAGGTGGCGACCCGGCCGTCGAAGTCACCGTCGTCAACCTCGGCAACACGCGGGTCGAGGACGTCGCCGTCACCGGCGCGAGTGGGGACGCGACGCTCTCGACGGCCCTCGTCGACCGGGTCGGGCCGCGTGACACCGAGACGGTCCGGCTGAACGTGACCGACCTCGCCGCGGTCGGTCCCGAACTCACCGTCCGTGCGGCGTACGAAGTCGCCGGCGAGCGCCACGAGGCCACACGGACGGTGCGCGGGGTGTTCGTCCCCGGACGGATCGACCTCACCGGCATCGAGGTCGCACGGACGGACGCCGGGACGGTCCGTATCACCGGGACGGCGAGCAACGTCGGCACGACCGACGTGCAGGCTGTCACCGTCCGCGTCCGCTCCGGCGACGCGGTCGGCCCGGTCGACCCCGGAACGGAGTACTTCGTCGGCGCCGTCGACGCGAGCGACTTCGCGTCGTTCGCGCTGAACGCCCGGGTCGACGCCGACAACGAGACCACGATTCCGCTCGAAGTGACCTACCTCGTCGACGGCGACGAGCGGACGCGGACGGTCGAGGCCACGTACGACCCGCCGGAGACACCCGAACAGGGTGGCTCCGGGTTCCCACTCGTCGGGCTCGGGGCCGTCCTCGCAGTGGTCGTCGCCGGCGTGTTCCTGTGGAGGCGTCGCCGTGCTGCTTGAGGCACAGGACGTCACCCGGCGGTACGACGTCGGTGCGGAGGTCGTGACCGCGCTCTCGCACGTCGACTTCCGCGTCGAGTCCGGCGAGTTCGTCGCCGTCGTCGGCCCGTCGGGGTCGGGCAAGTCGACACTCCTCAACGTGCTCGGCCTCCTCGATACGCCCTCGGAGGGGACGGTCCTCGTCGACCAGGTGGACACGAGCACGCTCTCGGACGCGGAGCGGACGGCACTCAGACGCGAGACCATCGGCTTCATCTTCCAGCAGTTCTACCTCATCCCGACGCTGACGGCCCGCGAGAACGTCGCGCTCCCGCGGCTGTTCGTCGGGTCCGCCGCCGAACGGAACCGCCGGGCGGTCGAGTTGCTGACGCAGTTCGGCCTCGGCGACCGGACCGAGCACCGACCCCCACAGCTCTCGGGCGGGCAGCAACAGCGCGTCGCTATCGCCCGGTCGCTCGTCAACGACCCCGGCGTCCTGCTCGCCGACGAGCCGACAGGGAATCTCGACCAGGCGACCGGTACGCAGATTCTCCGGGAGTTTCAGGACATCACCGAAGAGGGGGTCAGCGTCATCGCTGTCACGCACGACCGACTCGTGACCGACCACGCCGACCGTGTCGTCGAACTCGTCGACGGCCGACTCGGCGAGTCTTCACGGGAGACACAGCATGTCTCGTGAGGGCGACCCGGAGGCCGTACCGGACGGAACGCCGACGTTCGCCGACCGCTTCCCCGTGCTCTCGCTGGCCGGGCGCAACCTGACGCGGACGAAGACGCGCTCGCTGCTCGCGGCGCTCGGCATCGCCATCGGCGTCGTGGCCATCGCCTCGCTCGGGATGTTCGGCTCGGCGTTCCAGCGCTCGCAGATGGAGAACATCGGGGCCATCGGCAACGACGTGATGGTCGTCCCCGGCGAGGACCTCGGGAGACAGAACTTCACCGAGACGCAGCTCCGAGAGATCCGTCGGGCTGCCGGCGGGGCGGAACTCGTCGCCGTCAAGCGCGACAGTCGGGAGGTGGGCTATCGTGGGGAGACCCAGAACCGAACGGTATACGGCCTCGCCGACCCGAACGCGCTGTACGACGTCCGACAGGGGTTCGTCCCCGACCAGTGGCGCAGTGGCGCTGTCGTCGGGGACCAGCTCGCCCGCGACGAAGGTATCCGCGCCGGCGACGCGCTGACGGTCGACGAGCAGACCTACCGGGTCGTCGCCGTCCTCGACGAGACCGGCCAGGCCGTCGTCGTCGACCCGGACGACGCCGTCCTCCTCCCGCCCGAGCGGTTCGACGAGGACACCTACGCGCAGGTCGTCGTTCTGTCGGCGTCGACGGCCGAGGCGAACGAGACGGCCGAGCGCATCCGAGAGACGATGAATGGCCGCCAGGAGCGCGTCCAGGTGTTCGAGTTCGGCCGTCTCGCCGAACAGGTCGACCAGCTCTTCCTCCAGCTGAACCTCTTCCTCGTCGGCATCGGCGCGGTGTCGCTCGTCGTCGCCGGGACGAGTATCCTCAACGTGATGCTCATGTCGACGGTGGAACGCCGCGAGGAGATCGGGGTGCTCCGGGCGGTCGGCTTCGAGAAGCGGGCGGTGCTACGTATTCTCCTGACCGAGGCGGGCATCCTCGGCATCGTCGGTGGCACCGTCGGGGCCGTCGTGAGCGTTCTCGTCGGACTGGGAGTCAACGAACTGTTCCTCGGGGACCCGCTGGCGTTCGACACGCTCAGCGTCTTCTACCTCACGGTCGCCGTCGCCTTCGGCGTCGGGTCGAGCCTGGTCAGCGGCGCGTATCCCGCGTGGAAGGCGGCGACGCTCGACCCTGTACAGGCGCTCCGGGGGAACTGACCGTCCCGGGCTCTCCGCCCGCTCCACGCCCCTTCCGTGGAAACTCGACACTCACTCACGTTCGGTTTCGTCCGAAGAGTGGCCGGGGCGGGCTCCGAACCCGCGATCTCCGCATGGCCCAGGTCCGAGGCTCGGCAGGCCCCGTAAGGCTGACGGAGGCTTCCAAGGCGGTACCGCACCGAATCTCAGAACCCTATGAGTGCGGCGCTATGTCCAGCTAAGCCACCCGGCCTCACACTGCTGTATTGCGGTCCTGCCCTTCAACCTTCCTATCCGTCACTGGTGAGACGCGTGTCATCACGCGCCGATGGCGGCCGCATCCGGGCCACGCTCGTGTCCGTCGTGTCAAGAGTGATAAACTCATCCGCGGATTTATGCTGGACGGCCGGGACGTGAGAGCCATGTCACACCCGGACATCGTCCAGTCGGCGCTCGGCGACGAGTCGGTCGCCGCACGCGTCTCTCTCGGCGACGATGCCCTGTTCGTCACGCCGACGCGGACGCTGCTGTACCGCGCCGACTCGCTGCTCTCGGACGAATCGGTCGAGGAGTTCCCCCACGGTGCGGAGCGCATCGACGTCTCCAGCGGTCGCCGCAAGGCGAGCATCACACTCGACTACGGACTCGACGGCGAGCGCTCCTTCACCGTCCCGTCGAAGGCCCTCGACCGGGCGTTGCATCCGGTGCTCGCCGGTACGCTCAACGCCTCGGGCGTCACCGACCCCGGCGAGACGGTGAAGGAGACGTTCCGCTTCTCCGAGTTGACGCTCGTCGTCACGAGCGACCGCCTCGTGAAACACGTCGGGAGCGCCGTGTGGGACGAGGACTTCGATGAGTACCACTTCGCGGACGTTACCGACTTCGCCGTCGAGGAGGGGAACGTCGCGACGACGCTCGTCCTCACCCACGACGGCCGACAAGAGCGGTTCAAGGCGCCGAGCGACCGTTCCCGGGAGGTGAGCGAGCGCCTCACCGAGGCGCTCCTGACGCACCACGACGCCGACAGCCTCGAGACGCTCCGCGAACGGTTCACCGTCGACGACGAGGAGTCGCCGTCCGCCACGATGTCGTTCGGGGAGGGACCGACGCCGCTCTCGGCGACGCCGAGCGAACGCGCCGACTCCGCGGGGGACGCTGCAGGGGGCGACGGCGGGTCGACTGACGTCGGCGGGGTCGACAGCGCGTCCGCGACGGGCACGACGGACGCCGATAGTGCGTCCGCGACGGACACGACGGACGTCGACAGCGTGTCCCCGGCCCCGACGGACGAGGCCGGGTCGGCGGAGGCTCGCGGAGAGGGGTCGTCCGCCGACGCGTCGGCGCCACCGGGAGACGAGACGAGCGCGACGGCGGCCGGCGAGTCGACTGGGCTCGACGCCATCGGGACGGGTGACCTCCTCGGCCCCCCCGGCGACGAACCGGCCGACCTCGCGGTGACACCGGACGAGGCCGGCGACGACGAACTCGCCGCGCTCGTCGCCGAGGTTGAGGCGCTCCGCGAGACCGTCGAAGCACAGAACGAACGCATCGCTCGGCAGGAGGAACTCCTCGAACGGCTCATCGCCGAACTCCGCCGGCGGCTCTGACCCGGCTCACTCCCGTCCGAGCACCTTTCGAACGCACGAGGAGCCGAACGGCCCGAGTTCGCCCGCGTCGAACTGGACGAAGTGGCCCGTGGAGAGCCCCGCCCCACAGCGGCGGCACTCGAACTTCCCCTCCCGCGTCACGACCTGACTGTCGAAGCGGACGAACGTGCCCCCCCGGCGGGTCCGGACCCGCGCGCCGTCGCGGTCGATGATGCCGCGCATCTCCGCCGTGTCGAGTATCTCGCGGGTGAGAGAGGGGTCGGTCGTCACCGTCTCGATGCGGTCGACGACGTCGGCGAGGGCGAGTTCGTCGGTCTCGAGGTGTGCGAGCAGGTCGAGCGCGAGTTCGACCCGGTCGGTTCGCTCGGTCACGTCGCTCAGTTCAGGGTGGCCATCGATAAACGTTCCGCGCCCTCAGTCGAACGTCGGGAGGACCGCCTCCTCGTAGAACTCGAAGAACGACGCCTGGTCCTCGCCGATCTGGTGGACGTACACCGTGTCGTAGCCGGCGTCGAGACACGACTGGATGGCCTGGACGTGTGCCTCCGGGTCGGGGTCCGTAACGATGGACCCCTCGCGGATATCCGCCTCGGTGACCGCCTGGGTCGCCTGCTCGAAGTGGGCGGTGGTCGGCAGGACCTGTGCGAGTTCGCCCGGGAGCGCCGAGTTCGCCCAGTACTCGTGGGCGGTCGAGACGGCCTCCGCTTCCGTCTCGGCGTAGCAGACGTGTACCTGGGTAATCGCCTCCCCGTCGCCGTCGTTCTCCCGGTAGGCGTCGAGGAGGTCACCCTGCGGACCGACCGACCAGAACCCGTCGCCGAACTCGGCCGCCGCCCGGGCGGTCTGCTCGCCGAACGCCGACACGCAGATGGGCGGGAACTCGTCGGGACGGGTGAATATCCGGGCGTTCTCGACCGTGTAGTGTGTGCCGTGGTGGTTCGTCTGCCCGGGCCCCCACAGCTGTCGAATCAGGTCGACCGCCTCTCGCAGCATCTCCAGTCTGACGTGGTGGGGCGGCCAGTGGTCGCCCGTGACGTGTTCGTTCAGCAGTTCGCCCGTGCCGACACCGAAGGAGAACCGCCGGTCCTCGAACATCGACGCCACCGTCGCCACCGCGTGTGCGACGTTCACCGGATGGATACGGAACGTCGGACAGGTGACGCCGACGCCGACGTCGATGTCGTCCGTGGCCCGGGCGACGCCGCCGAGTGTGCTCCAGACGAACGACGACTCACCCTGTGCTTCGAGCCACGGGTGGAAGTGGTCGGAGATGCCGAGGAAGTCGAACCCGGTCGTCTCCGCGCGCGAGGCCAGATCGACCAGTTCGTTCGGCCCGAACTCCTCGCTCGAGAGTGTGTAGCCGACGTCGCTCATCGGCGACTCACCGCCGCGTCCAGTCGCTCGGAAGTCGCTGTCATACGGCGGATATCGGTCGACGTGGAGCCATAAGCGACGGGCTTGTGAGGCAAGGGTGGCCGGTCGAACCGTCGGCCCGTCGAACGCGAGCGGTGGGACCCGGCGAGGTGACTGCGACACCGAGGCCCGGGCTGAACACAAGACGTATACCCAGCCGTAGAGACGGACCGCGTATGCGACGGTCACGGCTCGTCTTCGGACTCGCGCTCCTTGCGGTGGTCGCCGCGGCCGTCCTCGCGGCACCCGGGCCCGCCCTCCGGTGGCTGGCGTGGCTCGCCGCCGACCCGCTCCGGTTCGGCCTCGCGCTCTTCGTCGTCGCCTGCCTCCGCCCGCTCGTCGCCTGGCCGACGACGCTTCTCGCTGTCGCCGCGGGCTACGGGTACGGACTAGTCGGGGGGCCGTACGCGCTCGCGCTCATCACGTTCACGAGCGTCCCGCCCTTTCTCGTCGCCCGTCGACTGCGCCGGGAGTCGTGGGTCGCTGCCGCCGGCGAACGCGTCGTCTACGAGGCCGGTGACCTCCGGAGCGTGGTCGCCTCGCGCCTCCTGCCCGCCCCGTCGGACGTCGTCTCCGTCGCCGCGGGCGTCTCCGGCGTCTCCCTCCGGACGTTCCTCCTCGGCACGGCCGTCGGCGAACTCCCCTGGATGGTCGTCGGCATCCTCGCGGGTTCGTCGCTCGACTCGCTGGCCGAGGCGTCGCTCGGAGCCGTCGACTGGCGACTCGTCGCGGCGTGTGGGCTCGCGGCGGTCCTGCTCCTCGCCGGGCCACTGTACCGCGTGGCCTTCGGACGTGAAGAACCAGTCCCGGACGTCGACGCGGAGTGAGACGGTCGGTCGTGAGCGGTGTCAGATACCCGGGACGCCGAACGCGTCCGAGGTGACCAGTCCGACCTGGGCGAGCGCGAACAGCAGGATGAGTGCGACCCCCCACGCCGTCACGCCGATGCCGGCTGCGGTGCCCCAGCCGCCGGGGTACTGGAAGTTCACGACGAAGACCCACGCCAGCAGCATGAGCACCGGGCCGAGCAGCGGAATCCAGCCCAGGAAGAAGCCGACGACCGAGTAGACGAGTGCGCCGAGGAGTGCCGTCAGTGCCGCGCGGCGGTAGCCCGTGTCGCGGTCGATGATGAACTGCGCGCCGACGTGGATGGCGGCCGTCCCGACGAGGAAACTCACGAGGAAGACGAACACCGCGCTCGCGACGGCCTCGACGTCAGTGGACGCCTGGAGGACCGTCCCCGCGAACGCGTCGAGGAGCGCCGTCGTCATCGCTCCACCGTCGCCTCGGTCTCGGCCTGCCGGTCCGACTCCGACTCCGTCTCGGCTGAGCCGTTCGTGCGACGATTCGTCTCGACGGTGTTCGTCACCGGATTCCACCGGAAGTTCAGGTTCAGCTCCTCGACGTCCTTCCGGAGGACGCGTGATCGCTCGGTCACCTCGACCGACGCGTCGACGGTCTCGGGCGGCGACAGTTCGACTCGTTTGTTCCCCACTTCGACCGTCACGACCTGGGATTCACCGTCGAGTTCGTCGGCGATCGTCCGCAGGAAGTCGGCCGTCTCGCCGCGACTGGTCTCGGTATCGTAGCTCGTTCGTTCTGCCATCGTAGACCCGGTAGCGACCGTCGGCGCATCAGGAACCGGCTTGCCTGGACAAGCCCCGTGCAGCCCGATCGCCGTCCGTGGTCCGGGTCACGAGCGAGTCGCGTTCGCTCTCGGTCGCGTAGCTCGTGGGGTTCGACGGCGCCGAGAAGGGCTCGACGGCGCAGACACCTACTCGAGGAGCGACTCGCCAGTCATCGTCGCCGGCTGGTCGACGTCGACGAGTTCCAGCAGGGTCGGGGCGAGGTCACAGAGCGACCCGCCGGCTCTCAACGAGCGCCCGCCGTCGGAGCCGTCGGGGGCGAGGTACACCAGGGGAACCGGGCTGGTCGTGTGCGCCGTGTGTGGTTGGTCCGGCGTGCCCATGTCGTCGGCGTTGCCGTGGTCGGCCGTGACGAGGACGTGCCCGCCGGCGGCTCGAACGGCCTCGACGAGTCGGCCGAGTTGCTCGTCGACGGCCTCAACGGCGGCGACGGCGGCGTCGAAGTCGCCGGTGTGCCCGACCATATCGGGGTTGGCGTAGTTCAACACGAGGACGTCGGGGTCGTCGCGTTCGATGGTCTCGACTGCCGTGTCGGTGACCGCCTCGGCGCTCATCTCGGGCTGTTGGTCGTAGGTCGGGACGTCCGGCGACTCGATGATCTCGCGTTTCTCGCCCTCGAACTCCACCTCTCTCCCCCCGTTGAGGAAGTAGGTGACGTGGGCGTACTTCTCGGACTCGGCGAGTCGGAGCTGTGTCTTGCCCGCTTCCGAGAGCACCTCGCCCAGCGTGTCCTCGGGTTCCTGCGGCGGGAACGCGACGGGGAAGTCGAACGTCTGGTCGTACTCGGTCATCGTGACGAGTTCGACGTCGGGGGGATGGGTGTCGAACTCCCAGACGGGGTCGAGGTCGGCGAGCATCCGCACCAGTTGGCGTGCGCGGTCCGGACGGAAGTTGAAGAAGATTACCGCGTCGCCGTCTTCGAGTGCGGGGCCGCCCTCGACGAGCGTCGGTTCGACGAACTCGTCGGTGTCGCCGCGGTCGTACGACACTTCGACCGCCTCCACGGCCGTCGTCGCCGTGTGCTCGGCCTCGCGCTCGACGATGGCATCGTACGCGCGTTTCGTCCGCTCCCAGTTCTGGTCGCGGTCCATCGCGTAGTACCGCCCGGAGACGGTCGCCACGTCGCCCGTTCCACGGTCGGCGACGTGAGCTTCCAGGTCGGCGAGGTAGTGCCGCCCCCCGTGGGGGTCGGTGTCGCGCCCGTCCATGAACGCGTGGGTGACCGCCTCGATGCCGTGGTCGGCGGCGATGTCGACGAGCGCGTGGAGATGACCCTGCTCGGAGTGGACACCGCCGTCGGAGACGAGACCCATGAAGTGGACCCGCCCTCCGGTCTCCTCGGCGTGGTCGAACGCCGTCGTGAGCGCCTCGTTCTCCGCGAACGTCCCCTCGGCGATGGCGTCCTCGATACGAGTGTAGGCCTGTTTGACGACGCGGCCGGCGCCGATGTTGAGGTGGCCAACCTCGCTGTTGCCCATCTGCCCGTCGGGGAGGCCGACCCGCCGCCCGGAGACGTCGAGCGTCGTGTACGCACCGGCCTCGGCGAACCGGTCGAAGTTCGGCGTCGACGCCGCCTTCACTGCGTCGCGTCGGTCGTGGTCACCGAGTCCCCAGCCGTCGAGCACAACGAGCGCTGCCTGCATACCCGAGTGGTCGCCACCGACGCCTAATTACGTGTCGTTTGGCGGAGACGAGCGGCCGCGACTCGCCGGAGTCGCCGACCGGAGCCAACAGAGACTTGTGGACGGACGCTAACCCGCGTGCTACCGATGCCCTCCGAACCCGAGAACCACGACGGTGAGGGGCCGGGTGACGACGTCTCGCCGCCCCCCGACACCGACGCCGATTCGGAGTCCCGTCTGCCCGTCAGCCGCCGCGCGCTCGTCGCCGGTGCCGCCGTCGCCGGTGCCGTCGGAGTCGGTGCCGTCGGGTTCGGCGGGACCGACGGCAGCGACGGAGGCGGCGACGGAGGCGGCGACGGGGCGACCACCGACACGAGTCCGCGGCAGACCACCCCGGTGGCCGAGGACGAGGCCCGCCGACTGGCCGAGCGGTTCGCCCCGACGCTGTACTTCGGGCGGCGCGAGCGGTGGTTCCCGACCGACCCGCGGCCGTACACAACCGAGCGGGACGGCGAGACGGTCGTCGACGGCTTCGACGCGCTCGACGGGTACACGGCCGCGGCGCGCGAGACGATGGCCCCGGACCCGACGGTGTTCTACCACGTCCGCGAGTACACCGAGCGCCTCGTCGTCGTGCAGTACTGGCTCTACTCCGCGTTCGACCAGTTCTCGGTCAACTTCCACTGGCACGACTGGGAACTCCTCCAGGCGTTCGTCGACCGCCAGTCGGGCGACCCGGTGCTGTACGCCGCCCGCGCGCACTCGCGGCGGGTGCCGAACAACGAGTACCTCGACCCCGAGTCGACCCCGGCCATCATCAGCGAGGTCGGCTCGCACTCCTCGGCGCTGGGGATGAACGAGCGCCGCGACACGTTCCAGCGCGTCCCGACCGGCGGCCTCACGGCCGACGTCACCAACGGCGTCCTCGCCGTCGCGTCGGGCGAGGAGGGCCTCCCGCTCGCGTACGGCCTCCCGCGCGACGAGGGCTTCCGCCTCCCGTACGTCGTCCCGGAACTCGACGGGGCGCCGCTCACCGACCACCCGGACCTCCCGAACGTCGCCGCCGAGGACCTCGTCCCGACGGACCTGACCGTGGGGTCGTTCACCGACCGCTCGACGCCGCCGACCGACCTGCCCACGCGGGAGCGGGGTGCGGTGTTCGAACCCGAGTCGCGGGCGGCAGACGCCGAGGCGGACGAGTACTACGCGCTCGTCCCGACGGCCGAGGTAGAGGACATCGCCGCGTTCACCGGCCCGCAGTTGAGCTTCCAGTTCGCCGTTCCGGGGTTCGTCGAGGACGCCCTCTCGTCACACATCACGACGACGTCGACGCCGTGGACCCAGTCGCGGTACCGCGACCCGCTCGCGGACGTGACCGACGGGTCCCACCGCGAGGCCATCCGCGAGCGGTACGACGTCGACGCCGGTTCGTGGGGGGAGACCGTCGTCGGTCGTATCGCGGAACTCCGGCCGAGCGACGACGTCGACGTCGGCGTCACGCTCACCACGCCGCCCGTCGAGGCCGTCGTCCGACTGGCGTCAGACCCGACGGCCGCGCCGACGTTCGCCGGTGTGGCCGCCTTCGTCGACGTCCCGTCCGGCGACCACACTCTCACGGTCAACGGTCCGGGCTACGCGCCGTACGCCCAGCAGGTGCGGGTCGGTGGCGGGTCGGCCACGACCGACACGGGGGCTGGGACGACGACCGGAGCGGGGACGACGACGGCGACAGCGACGGAGACGGAGACGGAGCCGGCGACAGTGACCCAGGCGGAGTCGACGACGGAGCGCAACACGCCGGACGGGGCGGCGGGACCCGACGAGGCCGTACGTGTCGGTGCCGACGGCCGAATCGGCCTCGTGCCCAGCGAGGACGCGGTGAAACTCGAAGTCGACGCGGCGGAACGCGGCGGTGCTCGCCGGGTCCGTGTCGAGGACGACGCCGCCGGCCGCGTCTTCGACGCGCCGCCGGTCGAGAGCGAGGGACGGGCGGGCGTCTACGTCCACCGGGCGGGCGGCTACACCGTGGAGGTCACCGACGAACGGGGGGAGACGAGCGTCGAACGGGTCAACCCCGGGCCGAACCAGAACGCCGCCGAGGTGGCGAAGGCCCGGACCGGCGTCTCCGGAATCACCCGGTTCCTCGTGGAGCATCTGATCGAGACGCGAGAGACGGTCGAGCGCCTCCTCGACCGTGGAGGGGGCGGAGGCGACACCGCCCGGGGACCCGACGACGGGGAGGCCGAGACGGGCCGGAGCGACGGGGGCGACGGGGACGAACGAACGACGTCGACGCCGTCACCGAACGGCACGGCGACGCCGGCCAGTGGCACCGGCGCCGATGCCGACGCCGACGCGACCATCGAACTCGAGGTCCAGTCGAGCGAGGAGGAACCGGAAGACGAGGACGACAGAACGGCCACGCCGACGGCCGGACCCGAGTCGACAGCGACACCCGACGCGACGCCGACGGCCACGTCGACGTCGACGTCGACACCGACGGAGACGGAGACGCCGACACCGACGCCCGACCCGTCTGCCACCGGTCGGCGCGGGACGGCGTCCCGGGACGCGCTCCGGTCGGCGCTCGACGAGGCCGTCTCGCAGGCGCAGGCGGCGAACGAGTCGGCGCTCGCGAACGACGACGCGGCGACGGCCGAGGCGCTCCGGGCGCTTCGAGCGGTCCTCGAACGGCTGTCGTCGTTCGGAGGGCGCGAGGACGCCCCCCAGCCCGCAGCGCGTATCGCGGCCCGGAGAGCGGAGACGGCCGACCGGCGGGCGGCACGGGCGCTCGACGCGTTGCAGTAGGGCGACGAGAACGGCACGGTTTTTTCCGGTGGGTCCGAGAGTCGAACCGATGGCGACGGACCTCGTCCCCGAGCGATACGTCCAGGAGTATCTGGGGAACGGCCCCAGTCTCGTGACGTTCCTCGCGCTGAACGCGAGCGCCTTCCTGGTCGGCGTGAGCTTCTACGTCCACTCCGAGCCCTCGCTCGCGGACCTCCCCACGTTCCTCTACCCGCTCTTCGGCGACTCCCCGGCGGCGCTGGCCCTGGCGACGCTCTCGTTCGCGACGCTTCTCCCGAACGTCGGCCGTCCGGTCCGGGAGGCGCCGGTCAACCGCCCGCTGGCGTATCTCCACACGCTCGCGTTCGTCTGGCTCGTCAAGTACGGCCTGTGGACCGCCGTCGCGCTGAACCTCCGGCCCGAACTGTACGTCGGCTTCTCTGCGGCGGCGCTGTGGGACTACTGGGGCATCATGTTCACCCACCTGGGGTTCGTCGTCGAGGCGTTCCTCATCCCCCACTACGGGAAGACGACGCGCGGGGCGCTCGCGTTCTCGCTCGTCGCCCTCCTCGCGAACGACGTCTTCGACTACGGCTTCGGCTACTATCCGCCGCTCCGGTACGAACCCGGCCTCGTCCTGCCAGCACTCACCGTCGCCCTGTCGGTCGGCGCGGTGGCGCTCGCCGCTCGCGTCTTCGACCGGCTCGAACCGGCCTGAGCCCGGTTCGCCCGCCGTCCGGCGGTCCGTCCGCCCCGGACAGCGATTGAGTCAACCTTTTCAGCTTCAGTCGCCTACGACCGAGTAATGGACTCCGCGGTTCTTCTAGACCTCCTCGGGAACGAGAACCGTCGGCGCATCCTCCAGCTTCTGGCCCACAAGCCCTGCTACGTGACCGAGATAAGCGAGTACCTCGGCGTCTCGCCGAAGGCGGTCATCGACCACCTCCGCAAACTCGAAGACGCCGGCCTCGTCGAGTCACGGACGGACGACCAGCGACGGAAGTACTTCCACATCTCCCGCGACATCCGCCTGGAGGTGAACGTCTCTCGCTACGGCTTCGGAGCGAAGAGCGCCTATCCGGCGAGCCCGAGTCTCGACATGTCGGGGCGGTGCCCGCACGTCTCCATCGACGTCCCGACCGACTCGGACGACTCGCTCGGGACCCTCGCCCGCGAACTCGCGACGCTCGAGGACCTCGAAAACGAACTCTCGCTCGCCCAGCGCTACGTCCACGGCCGTCTCACCGACGTGCTGGACCGGCTCAACGACCGAATCGGGGCGGACTCGGACTCGCGCTTCTACGCGGAGGTGCTCGCCGCCGTCGCCACGGGCGAGCGGACCGCAGAGAGCGTTGCCAGCGAGGTGGACGCGCCACCCGCGGCCGTCGAACGCGCGCTCGGTGCGCTCGCGGAGCGCGGCCTCCTCGAAGAACGACACGACGAGTGGTACCTCACGGAGTAGTCACAGGTCGCGGGTGACACCGTCGCGGAGGTCCCGCCCGAAGTAGTGGCCGACGAGCGCCGCGAGCGCGCCGACGCCGGCACCGACGCCCGCGATTGCGACGCCGTACTCCGAGAGCAGGCGGACCGCGAAGGGGAAGAACGCCGAGGTGAGCGTACCGACGACGAACCCCATCCCGGACGCGAGCGCGCCCGCGAGACCGACCTCGACGTAGTGGCGCTCCCGTCCCACGAGGCCGATGGCGAACGCGACGACGAACAGGCCGACCAGCCGACCCACGAATCCGACGAGCGGGACGAGGCCGCCGGCGACGACGGCGACGACGGAGAGTACCAGCGCGACGAGGAACGTCCGGAGCGAGAAGAGCCCGCCGAGTCGAGCGCGGAGCGACGACTGTCGGCTGGTCGACGCCGCCGAGGCGTCGGACGAGCCGCGATCAGCTGACTGACGACGCGCCTCGGATCGAGCGTCGCCCTCGGTCAGTCCTTCGACTTCAGCGAGCAGGTCGTCGACCGACTGCTCGGACTCGTCGCTCCGTTGCATGAGTGGGTGTGGGTGCGCCCGGGGTATGGCTCTTGTGACCACGGTTAGTGCGGACGGTTGTGTTTAGGGTTGTGTCGGCTGAGCTTTCACAGGTAAGAGACTTTCCCACGGCGAAGAGGGTGATGTATCGCACAAGACGGGAAACGACCCAGTCAGGGATTTGTATCAATTGATGCCACGGAGACGGAACTGTGAGTATCGTAATATACACACAAGATAACAGTGTAAGTAAAAATAACAACTATTTGCCAGGAACACGTTGGTATGTGGGCCGTGTCAGAGAACAACAAGCAACAAGAGAGGGGAACAGTGGGGCGAACGACGCGGCGGGCGGTGCTGAAAGCGGCCGGCGCCCTGGGGGTGGCGTCGACGCTACCGATGGGAGCGCAGCGGGTGGCAGCGGCGAGTTCACCATCGCTGGAGAAGTACGTTGACTCGCTTCCGATTCCGGCGGTGCGCGAGCCCGACGGGACGATAGACGGCAGTGACTACTACGAGATACCGCTGGAACAGTTCTCTCAGAAGTTACACAGAGATCTTCCCGAGACGACACTGTGGGGCTACGACGGGCTGTTCCCCGGTAAGACCATCGAGGCCCAGAGAAACGAACCGATCAAGGTTCGGTTCGACAACTCGCCGTTGGCAACCGTCGACGGACACCTCCTCGGGGTGGACGGCCGGGTCCACGGAACGACGGCTGACGACTACGACTGGCCGCCCGGCGAGGAACCCGCGCAGTTCCCCGAGATCAGGACCGTGACTCACGCGCACGGCCTGCACGTCGAAGCGGCGAGCGACGGCTATCCCGAGGCGTGGGAGTCACCGGGAGGTGAAGTGAAGGGTCCGTTCTGGGAGAAGGCCGTGTACGACTACACGAACCGTCAGCCGGCGGCGACCCTGTGGTATCACGACCACGCGCTCGGCATCACGCGGCTGAACGTCTACGCGGGACTCGCCGGCTTCTACCTCATCCGCGACGCACGAGAGGAACGACTGAACCTCCCGAGCGGCGACTACGAGGTTCCGATCCTCGTCCAGGACCGGACGTTCAAAGACGACGGGTCGGGCGACCTGTACTACCCGGAGACGTTCGCGCCCGAGTTCGCGGGCGACACGTCAGTCGTCAACGGAAAGGTGTGGCCCCACCTCGAAGTCGAACCACGGACGTACCGGTTCCGGTTCCTGAACGGCTCGAACGGGCGGACGTTCAGTCTCAGGCTGGAGCGGAACACCGACAGCGAGGCGCTGCCCGTTCACCAGATCGGCGTCGACCTGGGGTTCCTGCCGAACACGGTCACGATTCCGAACGATTCCCTCGAGTATCTCGTCCTCGCGCCGGCCGAGCGGGGTGATGTCGTCGTCGACTTCTCGGGCCACGAGGGTGAGACGTTCACCCTCAAGAACTACGCCGAGATGCCCTACGCCGGGGAGGACAGCGGCTCGGTGGACACCGAGGACTTCCCTGGACTTCCGGAGATTATGCAGTTCAGGGTGACGAAGTCGCTCGCGGAGCCCGACACGAGCGCCAACCCGACGGCTCTCAGACTCCCGTCCGGACCGGAGTTCCGCGCCCAGAATGTACGAGAGACGCGGTACCACACCCTCGACACGGGCGAACACGACGGGATCGACACCCACTTCCTCAACGACTCGCTGTGGGACGACGAGAGCGCGGTGGTGAAGCCACAGCTCGGGACGACGGAGGTCTGGTGGCTGGCGAACACGACGGGGGACACACACCCCATTCACCTGCACCTCGTCGAGTTCCAAGTCCACGAGATCCGGCAGTTCAACTCGGGTGCAGATTACGAGGAAGACGACCCGGACCACGATGGCTTCATCCAGGCTCGTTACCGAGACGATGACCCATCAGTCACGGAGTATCTCGGTGACAAGAAGCCGATTCCAGAGAACTACGCAGGCGACAAGGACACGGTCAGAGTCGATCCGCACGAGGCGGTGGCAATCATCACACAGTTCGGCAACTTTACCGGGCGGTACGTCTGGCACTGCCACATCCTCGAACACGAGGATCAGGAGATGATGCTCCCGTACGAGGTCGTGACCGGGAGAAAGACCCCGAACCAGTCGTAGTCGTAGGTGACACGCTCACAGGCTCGTCACGTCGAGACGGGTACGGCGCACGAGCCTTCCGCCGACCGGAAGGCCGGGATTCAAGTCCGCCGCCGCGAAACCCGGGCGTATGAACCCCGGAGACCGCGTCCGCGTCACGCGCGCGGGCACGACGAACGAGGGCGTCCTCCTGCCCTCCTCGACGAGCGAGCACCTCGTCGTCAAACTCGACGGCGGGTACAACGTCGGCATCGACAGGGACGAGGCGGACGTCGACATCCTCGAACGCGACGTCCACGACATCGAGAGCGCACAGGACGGCGACTCGGTGTCCGAAATCGAGTTCGACGACGACCTCCCCACGGTGTCGCTCATCTCGACGGGCGGGACCATCGCCTCGACCGTGGACTACCGGACGGGCGCGGTGACGGCGCAGTTCGACGCCGAGGACGTCCTCCGGGCCGTCCCCGACCTGGCGGGCCGGGCGAACTACCGCGGGCGCGTCGTCGCCAACATCCTCTCGGAGAACATGGAGCCGGGCATCTGGCAGCAACTGGCGCGGGCCATCCGGGACGAAATCGAAGCCGGCGCGGACGGCGTCGTCGTGATGCACGGCACGGACACGATGCAGTTCTCGGCGGCGGCGATGGCGCTGATGCTCGACACGCCCGTCCCCATCGTCTTCACGGGGAGTCAGCGCTCGGCGGACAGGCCCTCGTCGGACAACGTGATGAACGCGGTCTGTGCGGTCGAGGCGGCGAAGAGCGACTGCGCGGAGGTGCTCGTCTGCATGCACGCCTCCCAGTCCGACACGACGTGTGCGCTGCACCTCGGCACCAGGGTCAGGAAGAACCACACCTCGCGGCGCGACGCCTTCGAGACTGTCGGCGCGCGGCCGCTCGGCGAAATCGACTACGAGACGGAGGAGATCGAGTGGCGGCGCCCGTACACTGCCCGCGGCGAGCGGGACCTCTCGCTCGCCGAGGCGCTGAACGAGGACGTCGACCTCCTGAAGTTCACGCCCGGGATGGACCTCGACCGGTACGCCGACTTCCTCCGCGACTCGGGCCTCGACGGCCTCGTCGTCGAGGGGACGGGCCTCGGCCACGTCCACACCGACCTCATCCCCACGCTGGGCGAACTGGTCGACGACGGCACCGTCGTGGCGATGACGAGTCAGTGTCTCGACGGGCGGGTGTGTGACCGCGTCTACGACACCGGCCGTGACCTCCTCGACGCCGGCGTCGTCGAGTGCGGCGACACGCTCCCGGGGACGGCGAAGGTGAAGCTGATGTGGGCGCTGGCGAACCACGACGACCCGCGGGCGGCGATGGGCGAGAACCTCGTCGGCGAACTCCAGGAACGGTCGGTCCCCTGGGAGTAGCGGTCGGCCGGAGCGACAGGGGTACGCGGCGGCAGAACTTTTTCCTCGGCCGGGCCAGAGCACGCATGGGACACCTCGAGGACGTCTCAGTCGCCGACCTCCAGCGGGCGCTCGAGCGCGTCGAGGAGAAGAAACCCACTCAGCGACTCATCACGGCCATCGCCTACAAGCACGGCGTGACGCAGACCGAACTCGCCACGTGGTACGGCGTCCAGCGGCGGACCATCTACAACTGGCTCTCCCGGTTCGACGACCGGCCCATCGAGGCGGCCGTCTCCGACGCGAAACGGCCCGGTCGACCGCGAAAGCTCGACCCCACACAGCGAGCGGCGCTGTACGCCGCCCTGCGCGACCCGCCCACGGCGGTCGGTCTCGGCGAGGAGACGTGGACCGCCGGCCTCGTCCGCGACTACGTCGCCGACCGGTTCGGCGTGACGTACTCCGTGTCGACCTGTCGGCGGCTACTGAACGAGGCGAAGGCGGACGGGGACGGAGACACAGACGCGAGCGAGTCCTGACTGCGCCGCGAACGCGGGAGGCGGATCGGGAGACGGGTACACGATATAAGTCCGCTCGTTGCTCACCCACGGACGTGACTGGTTCACCTCCTCGCTCCGCCCGGCCGGATGACCGCACCGTGGCCAACACCGACCGCCAGCGCACGCTGCGGGTGTGGAGTACGTGTGCATGAACGCGTCGGTGACCGTCAGACAGGCACGCGCGAGCGACGCGGCGGCCGTCGAGTCGTTCACGCGTGACACCTGGGCCGACCGCGAGGTGGGCGACTACATCCCGCGGGTGTTCGACGAGTGGGTCCGGACCGACGGTCCCGACCAGCGGACGTTCGTCGCAGAGACGGACGGTCGCGTCGTCGGCCTGATTCAGGCGGTGTTGCTCTCCGTCGACGAGGCGTGGACCCAGGGACTGCGCGTCGATGCCGACGTCCGTGGAGCGGAGGTCGGGTCGACGCTCAGTCGGGCGGCACAGACGTGGGCGCGCGAGCAGGGGGCCACCGTCGCCCGCGGGATGGTGTTCTCGTGGAACGTGATGGGTCTCGGACACGCCCGTGCGAACGGCTTCGAGGCCGTCACGGAGTTCCGGTGGGCACACCCGACGCCCGACGAGACGGCGACGCCCGAGTTCACCGAGAGTGCGGACCCCGCGGCGGCGTGGCGGTTCTGGACCGACAGCGACGCGCGGTCGCATCTGGGGGGCCTCACGCTCTCGACGACCGAGTCGTGGGCGCTGTGCGAACTCACGCGCGAGACCCTGCAGGAGGCGGCGGCCGACGACGGCCTGTTCGTCCTCGCCCGACGGGGGACGCGCGGCGTGGCGTTCCGGACGCGGGAGACAGACGTCGTGGGCGACGACGGCGAGTCGGTTCGGCTCGCCGAGTACGGCGTCGCCGCGTGGGACGGCCCCGAGGCGTGCGAGTCGCTCCTGCGTGCAATCGCACGGGACGCCGGGGAGCGCGGTGCCGACCGAACCCGCGTGCTGGTCCCCGAGACGGCCCGCCACGTCAGCGACGTCGCCGCCGCCCGGGTCGCCGTCGCCGAGGAACCCGACTTCGTGCTGGCGGCGGACCTGACTGACGAGACGCGGTTCGCCTGAGTCGAGCCCTCGCGTCGTTCAGAACTCGACCGTCTCTTCGATGGCCGCCGCGATGCGCGGCGGGTGCGGCAGGTAGTAGTCCTCCATCGCCAGCAGGGGGACCGGCGTGTCGAACCCGGTGACTCGTCGGAGCGGGGCTTCGAGGTAGACGAGCGCCTCCTCGGCGACAGTCGCCGCCACCTCCGCGCCGAAGCCCCCCGACTTCGCCGCCTCGTGGACGACGACACAGCGACCGGTCTTCTTGACCGACTCCACGACCGTCTCGCGGTCGAACGGCGAGACAGAGCGGAGGTCGACCACCTCGACGCTCGCGTCGACGGCGTCGACGGCCTCCAGCGTCGGATGCATCGTCGCCCCCCACGAGACGACAGTCACGTCCGTCCCCTCCCGCCTGACCGCGGCCTCCCCGAGCGGGACCGTGTAGGCTTCGTCGGGAATCTCCGCGCGGAACGACCGGTAGACGCGTTTCGGTTCCATGAACAGCACGGGGTCGGGGTCGCGAATCGCGGCGGCGAGCAGCCCCTTCGTGTCGTACGGCGTCGACGGGACGACCACCTTCAGACCCGGGACGTGCGCGTAGGCGGCTTCGAGGCTCTCTGAGTGGTGTTCGAGCGCCCGGACGCCCGCGCCGTACGGCGTCCGGACGACCATCGGGGCCGTGAGTCGCCCGCGAGTGCGCCAGCGGATGCGACTGGCGTTCGAGACGAGCTGGTCGAACGCGGGCGGGAGGAAGCCCGAGAACTGTATCTCGGCGATGGGTCGGTAGCCGTGGGTCGCGAGGCCGACGGCGGCCCCGACGATAGCGATCTCCGAGAGCGGCATGTCGCGGACGCGCTGCGCGCCGAACGCGTCGAGGAGTCCGTCCGTGGCGCGGAAGACGCCCCCGGACCGCGCGACGTCCTCACCGAAGACGAGCGTCCGGTCGTCGCGAGCCAGCTCCGTGTGGAGCGCGTCGTTGACCGCCTCGACGATGGTCGCCTTCATCATCCACGCTCCCGCTGGTGGATGTACTCGCTCATCTCGGGGTGCGTCTCGAGGAACTCGCGGTACCACCGCAACTGGCGTTCGAGTTCGGGTGTCGGCTCCGCGTAGAGGTGCGCGAACACCTCCTCCACGTCCCGGTGGGGGTAGTCGTCGGCCGCGGCGACGGCCTCGTCGAACAGGTCGTCGACGTCCGCCTGCACCGCCTCCTCGTCGACGTCGGAGAGGAGGTCACGGCCGGCGAGGAACTCGCGGTAGCGGTCGAGCGGGTCGCGGTCGGCCCACTCGTCGACCTCCTCGTCCTCGCGGTAGCGGGAGGGGTCGTCGCTCGTCGTGTGGGCCGCCCGCCGGTACGTCACGGCCTCGACCAGCGTCGGGCGCCCTTCGAGCGCCCGCCGCCGCGCCGTCGCCACCGCGTTGTAGACGGCGAGGACGTCGTTCCCGTCGACCCGGATGCCGTCGACGCCGTAGGCGAGCGCCTTCTGGGCGACGGTGTCGGCCCCGGTCTGCTCCTCGAACGGCAGGGAGATGGCGTACTGGTTGTTCTGGCAGAAGAACACCGCGGGGACGGAGAGGACGCCTGCGAGGTTGAGCCCCTCGTGGAACGCGCCCGTCGAGGTGGCACCGTCGCCGAGGTTGGCGAACGCGACGGTGTCGTCGCCGTCCAGTTGCATTCCCCAGGCCTTCCCCGTCGCGAGCGGGACGTGCGAGCCGATGGCGATGGCGACGCCGAAGACGTTCGCCCCCTCCATGCGCGAGGCGTCCTCGATGCCCCGCCAGTACATGACGAGGTCCCGCATCGACAGCCCGTGCATCAGCAGCGCACCCGCCTCCCGTCCGTACGGGAAGATCCAGTCGCGGTCGTCGAGGGCGAACGCGCTCCCGACGATGCTGGCCTCCTGACCGCGACCCGACGCGTACGTCCCTAGCTGTCCTCGACGCTGGAGTTT
This sequence comes from Salinigranum sp., assembly GCF_041641895.1. Classification (NCBI taxonomy): domain Archaea; kingdom Methanobacteriati; phylum Methanobacteriota; class Halobacteria; order Halobacteriales; family Haloferacaceae; genus Salinigranum; species Salinigranum sp. The sequence continues at coordinate 21,879 of NZ_JBEPXO010000005.1, forward strand.
CGTCATGCGGTCGTCGAACGTCCGCTGGAGGACCATCCACCGGTAGAGGTCGCGAAACTGCTCGTCGGAGAGGTCTGGCACCGCCTCGGCATCGACGGTGCCGTCCGGCGCGACCACCCGGTACGTCTCGACTGCGAGGTCCGTCTGTGAGAGCCCCTCGACCGTCGGCGCGCGCGCGTCGTCGGGGCGGGCCGTCTCGCGCATCCTACTGCCACTCGGGCTGACGGTCCTCGCGGTAGGCGGCCGTCGCCTCCTCGAAGTCCTCGCCGGTCATCGCCTCCGTCTGGAGGTCGAGGTAGCGGTCGAGGAACGCGTCGAAGTCCTGGTCGAAACAGGTCAGCATCGCCTGCTTCGAGAGACGCGCCCCCTGTGAGTTGACCCGCATGTACCGCTCGACGAGATCGTCGAACTCCTCCTGCATCGTCTCCTCGTCGACGAGGTGGTCGACCAGTCCGATGCGTTCGGCCTCGTCGCCGTCGACGTTGTTCCCGAGGATGACCATCTTCTTCGCCCGCCCGAGACCGATGTAGCGTGGGAGCCGGAGGGTGCCGAGCCCCGGGATGATGCTCTCGTTGATGGCCGGCAGCCCCATCTCGGCCGAGTGGGTGCAGACGCGGACGTCACAGGCGAGCGCCAGCTGGAGCCCACCCCCGAGCGCGTAGCCGTGGATGAGACAGAGAACGAGCGGCTCCATCGTCTCGAACCGACGGAGTGCCCGTTCCCACGGGCGGTGGTAGCTCATGTCGATTTCGTCGGCCGAGAGGTCCTTCAGGTCGATGCCGGTGCAGAACGCCCGGCCGGCACCCTGGATGGTCACCAGTCGAAGGTCCTCCTCGTCGGCGAGCAACTGCGAGACGGCGTCGAGGTCCCGGACGCCGTCGTAGTGGAAGGCGTTCAGCCGCTCGGTTCGGTCGAGGGTGACGTGGGCGATCTGTCCCTCCGTCTCGACGGTCAGGTGTTCGAATTCGACGTGCATGGCGAGCGTGGCCGAAGACGGCCCGTCCTCACATCAATATGCGGGGTGGTGCCACAGCACACTACTCGCCGCTGACGTACGACTCCGAACAGGAGTGTCGGTGTCTGTCGCGTTCGACGTCGAAGGCCGTCGCTCTGGGCCGAGCGAGAACACGAAGAACGGAGCGAAGGGGATACGACGCGGAGCGCGGATCAGTCCGCGAGCGCGGGCTTCTTCTGGTCCGCGGCCATCGCGAGCACGTCGTCGAAGAAGCCGAGCGAGTCGTGCGGGCCGGGGTTGGCCTCGGGGTGGTACTGCCGGGTGAGGACGTTCATCTCCTCGTGTTCGAGACCCTCGGCGGTGTCGTCATTGACGTTCACCTGTGTCACCTCCAGGTTGCCCGGGTCGGCGACGGTGTAGCCGTGGTTCTGCGTGGTCATGACGACCTTCTGGCTCTCCAGGTCGAGCACCGGCTGGTTGACGCCGCGGTGCCCGAACGTCATCTTCTCCGTCGCGCCGCCGAACGCGTTGGCGACGACCTGCTGACCGAGGCAGATGCCCGCGATGGGGAGGTCGCCGGCGAAGTGCTCGACGAGCGCCTGCGCCGCCTCGAAGTTCTCGGGGTCGCCGGGGCCGTTCGAGACGAACAGCACGTCCGCGTCGGTCGCTGCGACCTGTTCTACCGAAGCGTCGTACGGGAGGAGGTGGACGTCCGCGCCGCGGGCGACGAGCGAGTCCGTGATTGACCCCTTCGCACCGCAGTCGACGAGGGCGACCGTCACATCGGAGCCACCCTCTTCACCCGCGAAGAACTTCGGCTCGGGCGTACTGACCTGCTTGCCGATGTCGACGTGTTCGGACATCCCCTTGCACTGCTCCAGTTCCGCCTTCGCGTCCTCGGGCGTGACGTCGTCGCCGACGGCGATACCGCACTTCATCGCGCCCTGGTCGCGGACGCTGGTGACGACCTCGCGCGTGTCGAGATGGTCGATGGCCGGCACCGACTCGTCGTCCAGCCACTCGACGACCTCGTCGGTGAACTCGCGAGCGATGGCGGCGCGCGGGTGGACCCGCGAGGACTCGAACCGTTCGGTTCGGACGCCGTAGTTACCGATGAGTGGGTACGAGAAGGTGAGGACCTGCTCCTCGTACGACGGGTCGGTCAGGCTCTCCTCGTAACCGGTGTATGCGGTCGTGAACACTAGCTCGCCACGGGTGCGCCCCGGAACACGGCCACGCGCCTCGAAGACGCGACCGTCCTCCAGTGCCAGATAGGCGTCCGACATTACGAGAATCACATGTAGGAGAGCATAATAAGCCTTGCTTTCGAAGCCGAGTTACGAAATTCGTAATCGGTAAGAGGTGACACGGTCTTACCCCCGGTATGGACGACCTCGACCACGAGATCCTCTCGATCCTCCGACGGGACGCCCGGACGCCGTACACCGAGATCGCCGACCGCGTCGGGACGTCGGAGGGCACGGTGCGGAACCGCGTCGACCGGATGACGAACGAGGGCGTCATCGAACGGTTCACCGTCGCCACGCGCACGGGGAACATCAAGGCGATGGTGGAGGTGTCGGTGGCGGTGGACGTGAACACGAGCGAGGTGTCGAAGCGGATGGCCGAGTGGGACGATGTCGACTTCGTCTGGCAGGTGTCGGGTGAGCAGGACATCGTCCTCATCGTCGACACGGCGGACACCGCCGCCGTCAACGACCTCATCACGCGTGCGCGAGAGCTAGACGAGGTGAAGAGCACCAAGACGCGGCTCATCCTCGACGAGCGTCTCGGCTAGAACGAGACCAGAAGACCGGTCGCCAAGAGACTCGCGAGGACCAGTGCGGCGACGACGAGACCCGCCCCGAGTCGTGGGGTGTCACGGCCCGACTCGAACGCCGAGTCGGAGCGGCGGCGGCCAGTCACCGTGTAGCGTTCTCTGACGTACTCCTGTCCGTACGGGTGGTCGAGCATTCCCCAGCGGACCATGAGACCGGTGAGTCGGTGGACAGCGCGGTGTCGGAGTACCATACTCGGAGCAGGGCAGCACCTGACATAACCGTTCGCCCTCGAATATCAGCGTTGATTCTGCGAGTCAGAGAGCAACGGGTGAGGCGGCAGCGCGCGTCGACCGACTCGCACCGGCGGCCGGCCTCGCCGCGCACCGAAGAGGCCTTGACCCCCCTCTCCGCACAACACGTGTATGAGTACCGACGAGGGTCGGTCCGCCTCCACGGAGTCGGACCCCGAGACCGAATCGGCCGAGTCCGCCGCGGGTGCCGGGGCGGAGACGCCTCACAAGAACGCACGGCAGGAGGTCATCGCCGTCGACGAGAACGACGAGTCGCAGGGACTCGTCAACCGGCTCGAAGCCCACACGGGCGACGGCGTCCGCCACCGCGCGTTCACCTGTCTCGTCTTCGACGACGAGGGACGCATCCTCCTGGCACAGCGCGCGCCGACCAAACGCCTCTGGGACACCCACTGGGACGGGACGGTCGCCTCCCACCCGGTCGAGGGACAGAGCCAGAAGGACGCGACGAGACAGCGCCTCGAGGAGGAACTCGGCGTCACTCCGGACCAGTACGACGACCTGCGCGTCACGGACAAGTTCGAGTACAAACGTTACTACGAGAACGCCGGCCTCGAGTGGGAGGTGTGTGCGGTGCTGAAGGTGACGCTCGAGGAGACGACACTCGACCCCGACGAGGAGGAAATCGGCGGGATGCTCTGGGTCGACTACGACCACCTCCACGACCACCCCGCGTGGTACCGACAGCTCCGACTCTGTCCGTGGTTCGAAATCGCGATGCGGCGTGACTTCGCCTGACCCCGACCTCGTCTTCGAGTCGGCGCTCGCCGAGCGCCTGCTCGACCACGCGCGAGTGGGTGCGCCCGCAGAGGTGTGTGGCGTCCTCGGCGGAGCGGACGGGCGAGTGACGCGCGCCGAACCCGTCCCGAACGTCTCGTCGACGCCGGAGACGCGGTACGAACTCGACCCGGCTGCGACGGTCGACGCCATCGAACGGGTGGAGGACGCCGGCGACCACCTCGGCTTCTACCACTCCCACCCACGGGGGCCGCCCCGACCGAGCGCGACCGACGAGTCCGACGCGACCTGGACGGGGTTCGTCTACTGTATCGTCTCCCTCCCCGAGTCGCGCATCGACGCGTGGCGGTGGACCGGCGACGGGTTCGACCCGTTGCGTGTCGAAGTGGCGTAGCCGCCCCCGCCACGGAGTGTCGTGACGGCCGACCGGACGTGGAGTGAAACGCCTTTGCCTGCCGGCCCCGACCGACCCGGTATGAGTGACGGAGACGTCGGTGACGTGAACGACCCCCCGCTGTACGACTCGCTCGACGGGCAAGTCGCGCTCGTGACGGGTGCCAATCGGGGGATCGGCGCCGAAATCGCCCGGCAACTGCGTGACCTCGGCGCGACGGTCTACGCGGGGAGTCGGAGCATCGACAACGAGGTTCCCGAGGGGACAGAGCGCGTCCTCCTCGACGTGACCCAGGAGGGCGACGTCGAGGCCGCAGTCGACGGCATCTTCGAGGAACAGGCGCGGCTCGACGTCCTCGTGAACAACGCGGGCGTCATGGACGCGGACGGCGACATCGTCGCCGCGTCCACGCAGGAACTCGACCGAGCACTCGCGGTCAACCTCCGCGGCCCGATGCTGCTCTGCAAGCACGCGGTGCCGCTCCTCTTGCAGACCGACGGCGGTCGCGTCGTCAACCTCTCGTCGGGGATGGGCGCGCTCGGCGAGGGACAGAGCGGCGGGTCGCCCGGCTACCGCATCTCGAAGACCGGTCTGAACGGACTTACCGTCTACCTCGACGGCGAGTACGGCGACGACGGCCTCGTCGCCAACGCGGTCTGTCCGGGCTGGGTCCGGACCGATATGGGCGGCGAGGAGGCGTCGAAGTCGGTCGAAGAGGGGGCAGAGACGCCGGTGTTGCTCTGTCGCTTCAGACCCGGCGCTCCCTCGGGTCGGTTCTGGCGGAACCGGCGCGTCCTCGACTGGTGAGGGCCGTCGAGGCGCCGCTCACGTCACGCCGCCGCCGACCGAGTAGTCCTCGTAGACGCGCTCGTCGAGCACCGATTCGAGGTGGTCGACGACGTGCCAGACGTCCTCGAAGCGCGTGTACAGCGGCGCGGGACAGACGCGGACGACGTTCGGCGGGCGGTAGTCGACGACGACCCCACGGTCACGGAGCGCCTCCGACACGCGCGCCGCCTCGGGATGTTCGATGGCGACGTGCCCACCCCGTTCTTCGTGCGCGCGCGGCGTACCGACGTCACACGCCGGGAGTCGTGCGTCCACGAGGTCGACGAGGTAGTCGGTGAGCGCCAGCGACTTCTCGCGGGCGGCGCCGACCCCGCCGGCGTCGTCGAGGACGTCCAGTGCGCCGTCGAGTGGGGCCGCGGCCAGGACGGGGACGGTCCCGATTTGGAACGCGCCCGCGTTCGGCGCCGGGTCGTACGCCATCGCCATGTCGAACTGCGTCTCCTTGTTGTTCCCCCACCACCCCGCGAGGTGCGGCGTCACGCCGAAGTGTCGCTCGTTCACGTACAGCCCCGCGATGGCCCCGGGACCGGCGTTGAGGTACTTGTAGTGGCACCAGACGGCGAAGTCGACGCCAGCGTCGGCGAGCGCGTGCGGGACGACTCCGACGGAGTGTGCGAGGTCGAAGCCCGCCAGCGCGCCAGCGTCGTGTGCTGCCTCGGTGATGGCCGCGACGTCGAAGAGCTGCCCCGAGCGGTAGAGCACGGACGGGAGAAACACCGTGCCGACGTCGTCGTCGATAGCGTCGAGGACGTCCTCGCGGGCGATAGTGCGCCCGTCGCGGCTCTCGACGACCCGGAGCGCCTCGTCTGGGTCGACGCCGCGGGCGCGGAGTTGTGCGCGGATGGCGTAGTGGTCGGTCGGGAAGTCGAGCGCGTCGACGACTATCTTCGACCCTCGGTCGGGGTCGTAGAACGTCCCGACGAGGGTGTGAATGTTCACCGTCGTCGAGTTGGCGACGACCACCTCGGACTCGCGAGCGCCGACGAGTGGTGCGACGCGGGCGCCGAGTCGCTCGCCGTAGGTGAACCAGTCGGGGTCGGCGTCGGTCCACCCGCGGATGGCGAGGTCACGCCACTCGCTCACCACTCTATCGAGGGCTTCCTCGGCGTCTTCGGAGAGGAGGCCGAGCGAGTTGCCGTCCATGTACAGGTCGTCGGTGAGATAGAACCGGTCTCTGAGGTCGGCGAGCGGGTCCGCCGCGTCGCGCTCGCGAGCGTCGGCGAGGGAGGACTCGTCCATGACCCGTCTGCGGCGGCAACGCCGAAGTAGCTTGGTGTTAGACCGGGGTGACGGCCGCGTCACTACCCGTCGGAGCGGGCGAACAGCCGGCACTCGTCGGCCGCACGGTGTCGTGCCGGACACCCGCGTCCCACCGTGCGGTCCGCGTTACGTCACAGGTCCCCGTGGCCGCGGCTTCGTATTTGAACGGTGGCCCGGGCGGTGTGAAGCGGCCGGGACTGACCGCACGACGTGCGGGTGGTACGCTGCCGAGTCAGTGTGGGGCCGAGTCACCGTCCACACGCGACACGGTCGTTCGACGCCGTGGCTGTTTTGTCGGTTCGGCGCACGCACCCCGTATGACCGACGCCGACACCGACGCCGGGGCGGCCGACGAACTCGACCCTCAGGTTCGACAGGTCGTCGACGAGGCGGCCAGCCTCGGCCTCCCCGGGTGGTCGGCGCTCTCCGTCGAGAGCGCCCGCCGTCTCGAGGACGAACTGTTCGGACCGACCGACCCGCCGACGGTCGAACGCGTCTCCGACGTCGCCATCGACGGACCGGACGGCGACCTCCCCCTTCGAGTCTACCACCCCGCACCGGGTGAGACGCTCCCCGCGCTCTGTTTCTTCCACGGCGGCCTGTGGGCGCTGGGGACGCTCGACTCCATCGACGAGGTCTGTCGCCGCCTCGCCCGCCGTGCCCGGCGGGTCGTCGTGAGCGTCGACTACCGCCTCGCGCCCGAACACCCGTTCCCCGCCGGACTGGACGACTGCGTGACCGCCGTGGCGTGGGTCGGCGAACACGGGGCGGCGCTCGGTGCCGACCCGACCCGGGTAGCGGTCGGTGGCACGAGTGCCGGCGGCAACCTGACCGCGTCCACCTGCCTGTACGCACGGGAGTTCGGCGGTCTGGACGTCGACGTCGAGGGACAGCTCCTGCTGTATCCGATGCTCGACAGCGGCCTCGAGGCCACCTCGCTCGACGACCGCGCGGACGGGCCGTTGCTCACCCGCCGCGACATCGCCTGGGCGTACGAGACGTACCTCCGCTCGCCGGTCGACCGACACAACCCGTTCGTTTCACCCCTCCGCACCGACTCCCTCGCCGGTCTCCCGCCCGCGCTCGTCGTGACGGCCGGGTTCGACCCGCTCCGTGACGAGGGGGCGGCCTACGCGGCGGCACTCACCGAGGCCGGCGTTCCGACCCGACACGACCACGAACCGGCGATGCCGCACGGGTTCCTGAGCCTCGCCGCCGACGTCGATGTCGCCGACGCCGCGCTCGGCCGGGTGGCGGACGTGCTCCGAGGAGGGTTCGCGTTCGACGGGACCGACGGGTGACCGGGCGTCGAGTGAGGGGTCACCGCCGTTCCAGCGTCTCGGCTACCTCGCCGCCGGCCGTCGCCGCACCCGCGGCACGACGGTAGTACGCGAGCGCGGACGCCCGTCGCTGGGCGTCGCTGTCGAGCAGGTCGTTCTCGAACGAACCGTCGCCCTGTCGAACGAGGCCGGCCGGGACGTCGAGGAGCCAGGAACGGAACGGGTCGTCGTCGCGGCGGGCCGATTCGAGCGCCCGGACTGCCCGGCGCTTCGCGTCGAACAGGCGTGCCGGTGCGGGGTCGGTGGCGACGTCCTCGCCGGTCGCTGCCGCCGCGCGATACCCCTCGAACCCGCAGACGGCCCGTGCGACGGAGATGGCGGCCAGCACGCCGCGGCCCCGCTCGAGGTGGCGCTCGGCGCGGGACCGTGCCACCGTCGCCTCGCTCGCCCCACGGGCGGCCCGGTGCCAGAACGTCTCCAGCGCGGGGTCGTCGGCCGCCTCGGCACGTCGCTCGACCGTCTCGCGATCGACAGCGACGGAGCGGAGACGCTCCCGCACCGTCTGGCGGTTGGACGCCAGCGCGTCGGCGAACGGGTCGGGGTCTTTCGACCGGGTGGCGTCGTACGCCCGGTAGACGTACCGGCCCGAGCGGAGGTCACGGCGCATCTTCGCTGCGTGGTGGCGGAGCCGTCCCACTCGGTCGGCCAGTTCGACGCGCCCATCGACGTCCGGGAACTCTTGCGGCCCGACGTCGGCGACGTCGGCGAAGTACAGCCACCGCTCGGCCCAGCCGACACCGGCCAGTAGCCGACGCGGGTCGGCACAGCGGTAGTCGAACACGCTCGCCGTCTCGGCAATCGCTCCGCGCATCCGGCGGAGACGGTTGCGCTCGGTCTCGAAGTCGGTGTGACCGTGCCACGACTGGAGAAAGCCCAGTGCACCGCCCGCGTACGGGACGTCCGCGAGGTACGAGCCGTACGCGTCTGCGCTCGCGGGGTCGTCGGCCGTCTCGGTCAGCAGGCCGCGGGCCTCGCGGATTCCGAGTCGGAGGTCCAGGTCGGTGTGGTCGCCGAGAGTGCCGTCGGGGAGGGCGGCGAACAGCGGTTCGGCCGCGGTGACCAGGTCGTCGAGGTGCGCCCGCGTCGCCAGCACGTGCGCCTCGGTCGGCGTGCGGTACGGCCGACTCGTCTCGGGGACTCCGATGCGGCGCGTCCGGGCGAGCGTGAGTCCGTCGGTCGGACCGGGCGGGAGCGACGCACACCCCGCGAGCGTGGTCGACCCGACGCCCGCGAGGCCGGCGAGGAACGTCCTGCGTGAGAGGGAGGGCATGGAGGGTGTAGGCGAGCGCAGACCCGGGAACGGTCTATGTCTGTCGGTCGTCCGCGCCCGCCCGCTCGGCGAGCGCGGCGTACACCGGCCACGAGGAGTCCCCCTGTGGCTGCGCCGCCCACTCGCCATCGAGGGTGACCCCCTCCCCGTCGAGGACAGTCCCGGCGACGCCGACGGGCGTCCCCCGTCGCTCGAGGGCGTCGACAACCTCGTCCGTGCGCGTCGGGTCGACGGCGACGACGAGCGTTCCGGCGGTGGTGGCGGTCCACGGGTCGAACCCGAGCGCGTCGGCCGCCTCCCGCACCCCGGGACGCCACGGCACCCGCGAGGTGTCGACGTCGAACCGGACGCCCGCGGCACCGGCCATCTCGAAGAACGCACCCAGCAGGCCGCCCTCGGTCGCGTCGTGCATCGCGTGGACCCCGCCGCGAGCGGCCTCGCCGACCGCCCGTGCGTCGCGGACCGCACCCGCCTCGTCGAGACGGGACTGCGCGGTGTCGAGGGCGTCGCCCGAGAGCGGCACCTCGTCGGGGAACAGCGACGTGAGCAACCCCGTCGCCTCCACGGCCGGCCCCTTCGTGACGAGGAGGTCGTCGCCCGGACGGGCGCCGTCGGGCCGGACCACGTCGTCGTGATCGCCGACCGCGAGTGCAGTCGCGGCGCCGACCCAGGGGAACGAACTGTCCGAGTAGCGGGCGGTGTGGCCCGCGGCGATTGCGACGCCCAGGTCCCGGGCCTCGTCGCTCCACGCCTCCCAGAAGGTGGCGAAGTCGTCGTCGCCGAAGTCGGGCGGGAGCGACAGCGAGACGGTGAGGTGCGTGGGTGCGAGGCCCGAGACGGCGACGTCCGCGAGGACGATGTCGAGCGCGAAGCGCGCGGCGCGGTCGAAGCCCAGTCGCGGGAGGACCGAGACGGGGTCGGTGGCGACGACGAGCGCCGTGTCGCCGACGTCGACGACGCCGAAGTCGACGCCGTGGGTCGGCCCGAGCGTCACGTCGTCGCGGTCGGCTCCGAGGTTCGGGTAGAGGTACTCGGAGAAGAACGCCGCGTCGACTTTGCCGAGGTCCGCGTCCATGGCTCCACTGACGGGGCGGTGGTCAAAGTCGTGGCGCTCTCCGGGAGCGAGTCGACGCCCTCGTGGTCTAAGGAGATGGCCGAGAGCGGGGGGTGTCCCGCCCTCGTCCTGCTTCGCTCATGAAGGGCGCAGGTCTCCCGGTATCCCCGTGGACCAACAGTGGGTGTCCGTCTCCTACGCCATCGCCGACTCGTCACCCGAGGGATATGAATCTCACTAAGTTTGGTCGGTATTCGACCGAACCCGACAATAGTGAACTATAGTTACGGACTGGGTTCACGGGTGTCACCGCGCGTCGCGAGGACCACCGCACCGACGCCGACGACGGTCACGAGCACGGCCGACGCCACCGTCGACAGGCGGACCGCGGCCGCGAACCCGACGTCCGCCCTCGTCGCGGCGACTGCGACACCGAGCACGACCGGCGCGGCGGTACTCCCGACCCGTCCGATGGACTCGCCGGCGCTGACGAGGCCGCCACGAACGTCGTCCGTAGCGACTGCGGAGAGCGTGCTCCGGTACAGCGTGAGGACGACGCCGAACCCCGTCCCGGCGACGAGTGCGGCGACGCCGACGCCGACGACGGACGGGGCGCTGCCGACCGCCGCGACCCCGACGGCGAGTGCCACGAGCGACCCGAGCAGTGGCAGCCGCCGCGAGTCGAAGCGAGCGGTGAGTCGACCGACCTGCGTCCCGCCGAGTGAGGAGGCGGCGCTGGCGAGCGCGACGACCACACCGGCCTGCGCGGCCGTCCCACCGAGCACTCTGACGACGAGCAGCGAGTTGTGCGTGAGGAAGACGAACCAGAGGAACGACGGGACGGCCCGGCCGGCGAGCGTCGCCGCGACGGCCGGCCGGCGAGCGAGTTCGACGAGCGCGCTCACGCTCCAGCCGTCCCCGCCACCGTCGGTCCGGCGTCCTCGACCCGGCTCTTCGAACGCCACCACCACGACGAGGCTCGCGACGAGCGCGACGGCGTAGAGGAAGAAGGGAGCCTGCCAGGCCACCCCGACGAGGAGTCCCGAGAGGAGCGGAAACACCGTCAGCGAGGCACCGACGGTCGTGAACCGGAGTCCCTGTGCGGTCGCCTCTCGGGGGCCCCGGTAGAGGTCGCCGACGCTGGCGATGAGGACCGGTGCGATGCCGGCGTAGCCGACCCCCTGGAGCAGTCGGAGGGCGAGCGCGGTGGTGAAGTCCGTCGTCAGCGAGATGGCGACACCGGCGAGTCCGAACAGCGCGAGTCCCGTCGCGAGGACGGGTTTGCGGCCGTGGCGGTCGGAGACGACGCCGACGACGGGAATCAACAGGATGCTGGGCGCGGTGAAGACGGCCATGAGCAGACCGACGCGTGCCTCGCTGACGCCGAGCGGGCCAGTCAGCGAGTCGAGAATCGGCGAGACGACGCTCGCGCCGAGCGGGGAGGCGACGCTCGCGAGCAGGACCACCTGGAATCCCCGGTCGGCCAGGACGGAGGCGTCGTCACCAGCGAGGCGCTCGAACACGAACGCCGTTCGCCGGGCGAACTGTTGAGCGTTCTCATTCGTCGCCCGCACAGAACGCGACGAGTTCCGCCGCGACGGCCTCGGGTTCCTCGTGCTGGACCCAGTGGGTAGCCTCCTCGAAGTACCGGAGCGACCCGTCGTCGCAGAAGTCGAGGCTCTCCTCGGCCATCTGCCGTTCGAGGAACTGGTCGCCGGCCCCCCAGAGGATGCGCGTCGGGACGCCGACCCGTGTCGTCCTCGGCTCCGGTCGTTCGCGGACGATGGCGCGGTACCAGTTCACCATCGCCGCGTACGCGCCCGGCTGGGACCACGCGGTCCGGTAGCGCTCTACGTCCCGAGCCGAGAACGTTCCCGGCCGCGCGGAGTCGCGCAGGGCACGGGTGGGAAGCGCCCAGTCGTTCAGGCGCGCGAGGCGCTCGGGCACCGACGGCAGCTGGAAGAAGAGGACGTACCACGACTTCAGTTGCTGGCGCGGGTTCCGCGTGAGGTTGCGGCGGAACACTGTCGGGTGCGGGACGTTCGCGGCGACTAGCCGTGACACCCGGTCGGGGTGGTGCAGCGCCGTCCACCACGCGACGGCGGCACCCCAGTCGTGACCGACCACGCGCGCCTCGTCGTGGCCGAGCGCCGAGAGGAGACCGGCCACGTCGCCCGCGAGGTAGTCGATGCCGTACGCGTCGACGTCGCCCGGTTTGGAGCTGAGGTTGTAGCCGCGCTGGTCCGGCAGCAGCACCCGGAAGCCGGCGTCGGCGAGGGGTTCGACCTGTCGGTGCCAGCCGTACCAGCACTCGGGGAACCCGTGGAGGAGGAGCACGGGCGTGCCGTCCTCGGGACCGGCCACGACGGTGTGCAGGGTGGCGTCGCCGACGTCGACGTACCGACTCTCGGCGTCGACGCCGAGGCCGACGCTCGCCGCGGTGAGTCCCTCGGGCGCAGAACGTGAAGAGCGGGACATACCGGAGGGTGGGAGGTCACGGTCAAATAGTCACGGAAAGGAGACCGGGGGCGTGGCTACCCGAACAGCCGTTCGCGGAGGCTCCGCTTGTTCTTCCGCTCGGCGAGGAGGACGGAGCAGTCGACCTCGTAGAGGACGTCGAGGACGAGCGACCCACGGACCAGCCTGCTGAGCAGGCCACGCTCCGTGGCACCGATGATGAGCAGCGACGCGTCCTCGGCGTGTCGAGCGATTGCGGCCTCGACGTCGCCGCTCTCGACGACGAGGTTCGCGTCCGAGAGGTCGTGCTCGTCGGCCCACTCGGCGAGGAACGCCTCGCCGGCGGCGACGTCGTCGGCGACGTGCAGGAGGTCGATCTCCGAGCCGTACTCGTCGCGGAGCATCGCCGCCACCTCCGCGGAGAGGTCGGAGTCGGGGCCGCCGGCGGTCGGGACGAGGATGCGAGAGGCGTCGAAGCCGCGGTCCTTCATCACGAGGAAATCACACGGCAGGGAGTGAGCGAGTTCGTCGATGGCCGACTCGGCGCGGCCGGGCGACCCGTGTGCGTCTGGTCCCCACCCCATCACCGTGAGGTCGGCGTCGTACGTCCGGGCGGCGTCGAAGATTTCCTCGAACGAGCGGTGCGAGAGGATGGTGTGAGTCTCGACGTTCACGCCGAACGTCTCGGCGTCCTGGCGGGCCTGTTCGAGGAGGCCGCGGGCGGCGTCGAAGTCGTCCTGCTGGCGTGCGGATTCGAGCGCCGTCTGGTCGGGCACCTGGACGATGTGGGTGGCGACGACCGTCCCGCCCCGCTGTTTGGCGATCGCGGAGGCGAGCGTGATGAGGTCCTTCTCGTGGCCGGGGTTCGCCAGCGGCACCATCACGCGGTACTGCCCGCCGTCGGGCTGGACGCTCGTGGCCGCGGAGACGGCCGCCTCGGGCATCTCGTCGGAGCGGCTCAGGATGTACTCGGAGAGGACGCCCTGTTTCGTGGTCCGCGAGCGTGCGTAGCCGAGGTACCAGACGGCCGCGAAGACCACGAACGCCGCGCTGAACGCGACGGTGATGCGCGGTTCGATGAACGCGATGAGCGCGAACGAGAGGATGGAGCCCACGATGGGCGTGATGGGGTAGAGCGGGACGGTGTACGACGGGTCGTACTCGGCCGCGTCGGCCTCACGCATCACGATGAGCGCGATGTTCAACAACCCGTATATGACCAGATGGAGCACGCTCCCCATCGTCGCCAGCGTGTTGATGGGCGCGAGGACGATGAATACGAGGATGAACGCACCCGTGATAGCGATGGAACGGTACGGCGTCCCGAACCGGGGGTGAATCTCGTTGAGCGACGGCGTGACGATGGAGTCACGACCCATCGCGAAGTTGATCCGCGAGGAGGCGAGGATGCTCGCGTTGGCGCTGGAGGCGGTCGCCAGGAGGCCGCCGAACAGCATGGCGATGGCACCGACGGGGCCGAGGAGGAGTCGTGCGACCTCGACGACGGCGATGTTGCCTGCGGCCTCCTGCTGAGCGATGTACCCCTGTTCGACCGCGGCGCTCATCACGACGAGCACGAGCGCGTAGATGAGCGTCACGATGACGACGCTCCCGATGACGGCCCGGGGGAGGTTCCGGTCGGGGTCTTTGATCTCTTCGGCGACGGAGGTGATCTGGACGAAGCCCAGGTAGGAGACGAAGATGAGTCCCGTCGTCGTAATCATCGGGCCGAACCCGTTGCTCGGCGGGAGGTTCGACGGCTCCGCGCGGAGCGCGCCGACGAACGTGAAGACGGCGAGGATGGCGACGAGGATGACGACGATGACGTTCTGGAGCTTCCCGGTCTCCTTCGCGCCGACGTAGTTGACGAAGACGAACAGCGCCGCGCCGGCGAGCGCGACGAGTTTGACCGGGTCGACGGCGACGATGCCGAGGTTGATGACTCCAAGCCCGAGGATGTTCTGGATGTACTGGCCGAAGCCGACCATGTAGAACGCGCTCGCGAACGCCAGCCCCATCCAGTTCGCCCACCCGGCGACGGAGCCGAAGAGCGGTCCGAGTGCCCGGTTGACGTAGAAGTACGCCCCGCCGGAGCGCGGCATCGCCGTCCCGAGCTCGGAGGCGGAGAGCGCCGTCAGGAGGGCGATGGCCCCGCCGACGACGAACGAGACGATGGCGAACGAGCCGGCCTGCTGGATGGCCGTGCCGGGGAGGACGAAGATGCCGGCCCCGATCATGGTCCCCACGCCGATGGTCAGTGCGGCGAGGGGGCCGAGGTCCTTGGCGAGTTCTTCGTCACCCATCCTGGCTCACCGCCGTGTGAGCCGCCGAGGGTGACGAAGAGGCCGAATCCACATCCCCGCTCACCGCCGTGTGAGCCGCCGAGGGTGACGAAGAGGCCGAATCCACATCCCCGCTCACCGCCGCGTGAGCCGTCCCGCGTAGCGAGGCCGCGTCACTCATCTTCTGCGTCCCCGGTGACCGCATCTCCGTCGTCGGCATCCGCGGGCGGACTCGGCAACACCACCACGGGGAGGTCGCTCTCGTGGACGAGCGCGTCCGCGACGTCCTCGCTGAAGAGGTCCCACCACCACTTGTGGCCGCGGGGTGTGAAGACGATTGCCGACGCGCCGGCCTCGTGTGCCCCCTCGACCAGCGTCTCGGCGACGTCGGTGCCGTAGAGGAGTTCGGTCTCGACGTCGACGCCCGCGGTCGCGGCACGGTCGCGGACGAGGTCGAACGCCTCCTCGGCGAGTCCCTCGCGCTGTTCCATCGAGGCCTTGTCGGGCGCCCCACCGGCCTTCTCGACGACGTGAGCGACGGTCATCCGGCCGCCGGCGGCGGCGACGCGGTCGAGGACGGCGTCGAGTGTGATTTCGGCGTCCTCGACGCTCGCGACTGGAACGAACGCGGCGGAGAGCAGGTCGGACGGGGGTGTCTCGTCATCCATGCCCTGGTCCCCCCGGGTCGACGGGTCGTACGAGTTGCCACTGTCTGTCGCTCGGTCTCGGAGTCATTGACGGGCGCTATGTGGGCATGTGTCTTAGGTCGTTCCCCTCCGACCCAGTGTGTGTCGAGTTCTCACGGGGGCCGGTCGCGAGTTCGCGGCGCGCCGGCCGGGGGCGCGGTGTCGCACCCGAGACGCGGACGCTATATCTGCGTGACCCACGCCCGGTAGTCCTCGTCGCGGTCGTAGACGTGCTGGAAGACGTGGTCGACGAACGCCGCGAGGCGGTTGGCGTCCGACCGGGCGGTGATGCGGACGTTCGTCCCTTCGCTCTCTTCCGGCGAGGAGAGTTCGTCGATGCGGAACTCGCGGAACTGTTCGAGGAGCGCCTCGAGTCGGGCCCGCTCGTCGTCGGTCACGTCGAGGTTGAACGTCTTCTCGGAGAACTGGACCCACGGGCCGGGGAGAGGGTCGTCGTCGTCGGTGCCGTCGACGTCGGGGTCGGCGTCGACTTCGACCGTGAGGAAGGCGCTACCCCGGGTGCGGTGTGCCGTGACGGCCTCCGCGAACAGCTTTCGGCGTTCCGCGGGCGTGTCGGCGTCGAAGCGAGTCATACTCGACCCGACGACGCCGGGACACAAACCGATGGCGTTCCGGCGTGGCGTCGTCGTCGCCGGGCTGACCGCGCCGCCCGTGAGTTCGCGGGCCCGGGTTCTCAGTCGTTCGCGGTGGTCCCCGTCCGCCCCGCCGCGTCGACTCTGACGGGGCGGAGGACGAGCGTCCCGAGTCCCGCGAGGACGAGGAGGCCCGCACCGAGATAGAACGACTGCGACCAGCCGAGCGTCACGACGAGTGCGCCCGCGACGGTGCCGCCGACGACGCCGCCGGGGACCTTCGCGGTGTAGACGGCGGCGTAGTTCTCCGAGGAGCGCGCCGCGCCGTAGTACTCGGCGACGAGCGTCGGGAAGATGCCGAAGACGGGGCTCCGGAAGAAGGCGGCGGCGGCGACACAGAGGACGAAGGGGGCGGCGAGTCCACGCGCCCCGACGAAGACGCCGGCCGCGAGCGAGACGCCACAGAGGACGAGCGAGACGCCCGCGGTCCGCTCGCCGCCGAAGCGGTCCGAGAGGCCGCTCACGACGAGGACGCCGGCCCCGTCCGCGAGGGCGATAGCCGAGGCGACTGTCGTCGCGACGGACGCCGAGAGGTCGAGTCCGGTGGTGAAGCCGACGGACTGGCCGACGAGCATGAGGCCGACGCCGTTCACGACGACCATCACCGCGTAGAGCACCCAGAACTGCCACGTCCGGACCACGGTGCGCCAGCCGACACCGGAGGATGGGTCCTGCTCCGCCCTCTCGGGGGCCGAGTCGTCCGGTGTCGTCGAATCGGAACCACCCGGCCTCGGGGAGTCGGGAGCGCCTCCCGTCTCCGAGTCGGACTCGTCTCTCCCCCCGTCGGTGTCGGCTCTGCGAGTCGTCTCGAACCGGGCGGGGTCGCGGACGGCCCACGCGCCGAGCAGGCCACCGACGCCGACCACCGCACCCAGTGCGAGGAGCGTGGTGGTGAACGCGTCGTCGAGCGACCCGCGGAGGAGCGGGATGAACAGGACGCTCGTCCCGCTGTACGCCATCGTGACGAGGCCGGTAGCCAGTCCCCGACGGCCGTCTTCGGGAATCCACTTCACGGGCGTGTTGACGGCGACGGTGTAGGCGATGCCCGAGCCGACGCCGCCGACGGCGTACGCGGCGGCGACGAGCGGGAACGAGCGGGCGACGCCGACGCCGGCGTACCCGACGAAGAGACAGACGGCGGCGACGAGCAGGAGGTTCCGCGGCCCGTATCGGTCCCGGATGCGTCCCGCCGGGAGTTGAGTGAGCGTCTGTGTGAGGACGAACAGGGTGAAGACGGTGCCGAGCGCGGGCGCCGAGGCGCCGAAGCGAGCGCCGACGACGCCGCTGACCGACGACCAGACGAACTGGTAGGTGCCGCCCCCGCCCATCACCAGCGCGGCGACGAGGACGACCAGCCAGCGGCGGGGGAGGCGACTCATCACTCCGACCAACAGGCAAGCGACCCAAATGGCTGTCGACTCGCCGGACCTCAGAGGAACACGAGGACGGCCGCGAGCGTCACCACGCTGACGACCAGCAGGTGGCCGAGGAGCGCCACCAGCGGCGAGACGCCGACTCGTCGCATCGCCGAGAGACGGATGTCCAGGCCGAGGCCGACGAACGCGAGCGAGAAGAGCGCCGTCGAGCCACGGTCGGCCAGCCCGACGAGGTCCGGGCCGATGACGCCCGCACTGGCCGCCGCCGCGAGGACGAGAAAGCCGAGAACGAACGGGGGGATGCCCGCCCGGAGGTGAGTCAGGCGTGCCCGGTCCGGTCCCGTCTGCCGGGTGATCCGGACGACGTAGACGAGCGCCACCACCCCGAGGAAGGCGTTACGAGTGAGTTTCGTGACGGTCGCCCACCGCCCGGCGACGGGGTCGTACGCGAACCCGGCGGCGGTGACGGGGCCGGTACTGAACATACTCAGTCCCGCCCAGACGCCGAACTGCCGTGCGGAGAGGTCCAGCAGTCCCCCGAGGACGGGAAAGGCCGCGAGCGTCACCGCGTCGAAGACGAGGATGGCCGCGACGACGGGGGTGAGGTCCTCCGCACGGGCGTCGAGGATGCCCGCGATGGTCGTCGCCGCGGAGACGCCACAGACGCTCGCGCCGGCAGCGAGCAGCGAGGAGGGAGTCGCGTCGAGGCCGAGGCGCCGGCCGAGCACCTCGCCGAGTGGGAGTCCGAGGAGGACGACGCCGACGACGAGTCCGAGGACGACGGCGCCCGCGTCCAGGAGTTGGCCCACCACGACGTTCGCACCCAGGAGCACGATACCGGCGTCGAGGAACCGCGAGTGCAACCCGGTACCCGCCTCGAAACGCGCGGGCAGTTCGAAGGCGTTGCCGACGAGCGCACCGAACGCGACGGCGACGAGCAACGGACTGGTGCCGACGACGCCGGCGACGCCGTGAGCGACGAGCGCGAGCGTGACGAGGAGTGCGACGCCGGGCGCGACGGCACGGAGCGACGCGAGGAACGACCGCATACACCGCACTCACGCAGGCGGTGGGTGCTGAACGTGTCGGTTCGCGTCGCAGGTAGCGGCAGAAGCTGCTGCTAGAACGCCGACGAACCGAGACGAGGTCCGAGAGACGCCGATAGAACCAGCTGAGTTTGCCCGTATACGCGTCTCGTGTCCGTGAGTCGTCGCGTCGGCCGCTCTCTCGTCACGACGACGCGGCAGAACGGATTCTTTAGTTCTTTAAGCCCGGAGTCGGTCGGGGGAGATATGAGCAAGCACATTCTCCTTCTGGGCGCGCCGGGCGCCGGTAAGGGTACCCAGTCGAAGCGACTCGCCGACGAGTTCGACCTCGAACACGTCACGACCGGCGACGCGCTCCGCGGCAACAAGGACATGGACATCTCCCACATGGACACCGAGTTCGACACCCCGCGAGCGTACATGGAGGCGGGCGAACTCGTCCCCGACGCGGTCGTCAACGAGATCGTCAAGACCGCGCTGCAGGCGGCCGATGGCTACGTCCTCGACGGTTACCCGCGCAACCTCGACCAGGCGGAGTACCTCTCGGACATCACCGCCCTCGACGCGGCGCTGTTCCTCGACGTGAGCGAGGAGGAACTCGTCGACCGCCTCACCGGGCGCCGGATCTGCTCGGAGTGTGGCACGAACTACCACGTCGAGTTCAGCCCGCCCGAGGAGGACGGCGTCTGCGACGAGTGTGGAGGCGAACTCGTCCAGCGCGACGACGACACCGAGGACACGGTCCGCGAGCGCCTCCGCGTCTACCGCGAGAACACAGAACCCGTCGTCGAGCACTACCGCGAGCGCGGCGAACTCGTCGAAATCGACGGCGAGGGGACGCCCGACGAGGTGTTCGACGATATCGTCGACGCCGTCGACGACGAGTAACGCCCGCACCGGTCGACCGCTCTTCTGACCCGGGTCCGAAGCGCGAGATGCAGATTCCCTCCAGCAGACGCGCGTACTGTCGACGAGGACTCCCTCCGCTTCGAGGGGGAGACGTACTGGACGTTCACGGTCCACGGTGACCGGTTCCTCGTCCACACAACCCGTGGGCGGAGCCGGTCGAACAGGTCGGCGAGGATGACGTCGTCTTCGAGGTGACGCCGGTGACCCTCTCCGAACGGGGACGTGAAGCCGTCACCGCCGCCATCACGTCGCCGGCCGCGACGGTCGAGACGGTCCCGGAGACGCTGGCCGACGCCACAGCGACGTACGACGCGCTGGCCACGACGACTGCGTTGTACCGGGCCCGACTCCGCTGACCGCCACGCCCGGGGGCTCGCACGAACCGTGTGGCAGGTCAGGGAACGAGCACGCCCTCCGGCGGCGTGACGTCGGACGCGAGCACGTTCGTCCGGAGGTAGCGGTCGAGTTCGCGTCGCACGCCGGCGTCGACGTCGTGCATCCCGAGGGCCATCGCCGCGCCGGCAGTCCCGTTCGCGGTCACGACGAGGTAGCTGGCGACGTCGTGGGGGTCGACGTCGACGAACTGCCCCTGCGCGATGCCCTCCTCGACGATGTCGACGAACAGGTCGATGACCGACGTCTCGTAGGCCGTGAGCCGCTCGTGGAAGCGTTCGTTGTGCGGGGCGTGTGAGAGCAGTTCCATCATCGCCACGTTGATGCCGCGGGCGACGTCGTCTCTCGGGTCGCCCACGAGGAAGTCCAGCGCGTCGTAGAGGCGCGTGACGGGGTCGTCGTCGAGTCGGGAGAGCTGGTCGCGGTTGCGCTCGATGGCCCAGTCTAAGAAGGCGACGACCAGGTCGTCCTTCGTGTCGTAGTGGTAGAAGAAGAACGCCTCGCTCTTCTCCGATTCGGCGGCCACCTTCTTCGTCGTCAGCCCGGCGTAGCCGTGCGTTGCCAGCGCGTTCTTCACCGCGTGGACGACCTCCGCACGGGCCGTCGGGGACGGGCTGTCGCTCATCTGTCGGCTGTGGGGCCTCCGCTCACATATGGGTATCCACTCTGACCACCGACCGGTCGACCGTGGGAGGAACATCGACGACGCACCGGCGTGGCTGAGTGTTCACTCAAAAGAGTTATTACGGCCGGCGTTGAGTGTTCGCTCAGAAATGCGAGCTTCGACACCACCGGTCGACGGCTGGTCCAGCCCCCCGGCGGGGGAGCGTCGGACGGTCCTCCTGATCGGACTGACCACGCTGGCGATTCTCGCCGTCGCGTTCGGCGCGATGGCGCTCGGCGTCTCGTACTTCTGGGTCGTCTTCCCCGTCGGCTTCGGCGGCGTCCTCCCCCTCGTCGTCGCGTACGGGCACCGAACCGACGGCGCCGACAGGGACCGGGAGTCGGCGACGAACGCCTCGGCCGAGACGACGAGTCCCGCGGCCGCCGGACAGGACGAGGCGCTCCGGACACTCAGGGCGCGGTACGCTCGCGGCGAACTGACGGACGAGGCGTTCGAGACACGCCTCGAACGACTGCTGGAGACCGAATCCGTCGCCAACGCGGCGAACCGGGTGCGTCGGCCGCGCTCCGCCGGCGACGACCGGGGCGGTGAGGGAGGACAGCGTGACTGAACGCGGCTTCGCGTGGCGGCGGCGCCACCAGCACTCAGCCCACCTCGTCCTCGCGAGTTGGCTCGGCGTCGTGCTCTACTCGCCGCTCGGCGAGGACGCGCGGGTGCTCCTCGCCACGCGGGTCGTCGCCTTCCCGCTGCTGGTCGTCTCGGGCCTCCTGCTGTGGAAGGGACCGGCGCTGAGCCGCCGACTGCGCGGCTGAGACGCGCCGTCCCTGCTGGCGCGCCTCCGCTCACCCGCACTCTCCCCTCGCTGACGTTTCCCCTCCCACCCCCACGCTCTCCCGCTGGCGCTCCCCCCTCCACACGCTCTCCCGCCCGTTCGCCACGGCGTCCTGCGCGCCCGAGAGTAAAAGCTTCATAACGGCTCATAGCTTATGACGGCGCAATGGCACGGACAGAGCAGAAGGTGCGTGACCTCGTCGACGGTGACGGCGAGATGCGCGAGGCGGTCGAGACCGTTCTCGCGCACGCCGACGACGACGACGCCGGCGAGGTGGCGTGGGTCGACGTGAAGGGCGAACTCACGAGCGGACAGTGGGGGCGACTCATCGAGCGCGGTGTCCTCGTCGAGGGCAACGCCGGCTTCCGCCTCGCCGACCCCGAGGAGGTACGGAGGGGGCTCAACGGCGAGGCGTCGACGGCTTCGACGTCGTCGAAGGCGAAAGCGAAATCCAAATCGAAGTCGGCGTCCAGCGACGGGGGAGGCTCCTCGTGGTCGAAGTACGACAAGGGCGCGGCGGTGGTGACCGTCGCCCTGTTCGCGGGCTACTCGTGGGCACCGCTCCGGAACGTCATCGGTGGCGTGATGGACGTCTTCCTCGGCCCGCTGGCCACGTTGATGCCTTTCTACGCCGTCGTGATGGTGCTTGCGCTGGCGACGGGGCTGTACTCGACGCTCCTGCAGGCGAACCTCATGGACATGGAGAAGATGTCCGAGTACCAGTCGAAGATGAAAGACATCCAGGAGCGGCGCAAGGAGGCCAAGGAGGCCGGCGACGACGACGCGCTGGACCGCATCCAGGAGGAGCAGATGGAGGCGATGGGCGACCAGATGGGCATGTTCAAAGAGCAGTTCCGTCCGATGGTGTGGATCATGTTCCTCACCATCCCGGTGTTCCTCTGGATGTACTGGGGCATCGGCATCGGACCGAACGCGGACTCACACGTCGCCCTGCAGAACCTCGTCCTGCCGCTGATGGGCGAAGTCGCGTGGACCGACCAGGTCCTCGGCCCCATCCAGGCGTGGATCGTCTGGTACTTCCTCTGTTCGATGGGCTTCACTCAGATCATCCGGAAGGGGCTCAACATCGACATGTCGCCCACCGCGTCCTGACCGTCCGTCACGTCCGTTCCGCTGCGACCCCTCGCGTGGCCACGACAGCGCCCGCGGGACCGACAGTCTCTTTTAGCACGCCGGGCGGAATATCGATATGTTACTCACCGTTTCGGGGCCTCCAGGCAGTGGGAAGAGTACCACTGCGGCGGCGCTGGCGGAGGCGTTCGAACTCGAACACATCTCGGGCGGCGACATCTTCCGTTCGCTCGCCGCCGAACGCGGCCTCACCCCGGTCGAGTTCAACGAACTCGCCGAGAAGGACGACCAGATCGACCGCGACCTCGACCGACGCCTCCACGAAATCGCCAGAGAGCGCGACGACGTCCTCCTCGAGTCGCGCCTCGCCGGGTGGCTCGCGGGCGACGACGCCGACATCAAGGTGTGGCTCGACGCCCCGCTGAACATCCGGGCGGAGCGCATCGCCGAGCGCGAGGACAAGACGTTCGAGACAGCCTACGAGGAGACTCACCGCCGCGAGCGCAGTGAGGCCAAACGCTACGACGAGTACTACAACATCGACATCGACGACCGCTCCATCTACGACCTCGTCTACAACACCGCGCGGTGGAGCCCAGAGGGAGTGCTCGGGATGCTGACCACCGCCGTGGACTCGTACGACCCGAACTCCGACGAGGGGAAGGCGCCAGTCGACGGCGTCATCTACGACTTCTGAACCGATGGCCCCGAACCGCGCCCCGCCCGACGACCGCTCGCTCGACTCCCTCCTGCGTTTCGGCGTCGTCAACCTCGACAAGCCGCCGGGACCCTCCGCACACCAGGTCACGGCGTGGGTCCGTGACCTCGCCGACGTCGACCGGGCCGCACACGCGGGGACCCTCGACCCCAAGGTGACTGGCTGTCTCCCGGTCCTCCTGGGAGACGCGACGCGGATGGCACAGGTGTTCCTCGAAGGGGTGAAAGAGTACGTGGCGGTGCTCGAACTCCACGGTCCCGCCCCGACGGACACGGAGCAGGTGATTTCGGAGTTCGAGGGCCCGCTGTACCAGAAACCGCCGCGAAAGAGCGCAGTCACCCGACGCCTGCGGGTGCGGGAGATATACGAACTGGACGTACTCGACACCGACGACAGACAGGTCCTCCTCCGCATCCGGTGTGAGTCCGGGACGTACGTCCGGAAGCTGTGTCACGATCTCGGCCTCGCGCTCGGGACGGGCGCCCACATGGGCCACCTCCGGCGGACGGAGACGTCGCCGTTCGACGACGCCTCGCTCGTGACGATGCACGACCTCGTCGACGCCGTCGCGTTCGCCGACGAAGGCGACGAGTCGGCGCTCCGTGACGTGGTCGCGCCCGCGGAACGCGCCCTCGTCCACCTCCCGCACGTCACCATCGCTCCCTCCGCCGCGGAACAGGTCGCGACCGGTGCGCCCGTGTACGCCCCGGGTGTCATCAGCGTCGAACCGGCCCGCGACCCCGTCGTCGAGACGGGGACCGGAGACGTCGCGACCGACGCGCTCGTCGCCTGCTACACGCCCGACGGGAGCGCCGTCTGTCTCGGTCGGCTGGTCGGCGACCCCGACGCGGAGCGAGGTGAGGTCGTCTCGCTCGAACGGGTCCTGGTTTGAGTCGGTCACACGCGTGACGAGTGTGCCCCCCTCACGCGCCGCCGCCGAAACGAAGCGTTTAACCACGGGACGGGCTTTCGTCGATATGCACCACGAGGGACCGTGGGGTAGTGGTATCCTCTGCGGATGGGGTCCGCAGGACTTGAGTTCGATTCTCAGCGGTCCCACTTCAGTTCTCGCGACACCACCGACGAACGGAGTGAGGAGCGTGCGCCGCCTGTCTGTACGACACCGATGAGAATCGGACGAACCGAGTTCGATTCTCAGCGGTCCCATGTTTTCGGAGAGAACTGGGACGAGGAGATGCCCGTGAGGGTATCTCAGCGGTCCCACTTTTCCGAAGGAAACTGGGTCGAAGAGATACTCGTGAGGGTATCTCGGCGGTCCCGTTGCCCGTGCTCACGTGTCTGCACAGCGACTCGCCCGGGTCGCTCGACAGTCACTGTCCCGTGCTTTCGAGCACCGTTCTACGAGCGAACCCGACCTGTAGGGTTAGAACTCCGCACCGCTGATCCACGCGTCGTCGACACAGCGCGGACAGCGGTGTTCCTCACGCTCTGCCAGGCACACTCGATGGCACCAGATGTGGCAGTGCTCACACTTCACCATGTCGTCGCCCCGCCCGAAGGGTTCGCCGCAGAGGTAACATCGCTTCAACCCGACCATACCCGAGTAGACGACGAGCGGCGAGAAAAACCTTAAGCGGCTGTCTGGAGGGATGAAGCGTCGGGGCCGGATTTCTATAGCTAGGGCCGTCGGCCTCCTCGCGTCGCTGTGACCCCGGGCGTGGAGACGGGCCACTCCTCGACGCTGGCGAGTCTCCTCACCGACGTCGGCGTCGCGGGGCCGGCCGTCGCCGAGCACGCAGCCCCCCCACCCGCTCGAGGGCGGGTGACTCCACCTGCTCGTCCGGCGCACGACCGACCCCGAACCGGCCGAGGAACCGCGCGGCCCGGGACCCGAACCGCCGTCGGAGTCGACCTCCGAGTTTCTTCGCGAGGGCGACGACGAACAGCACGCGCTCGAAGACCGACAGCACCCGGTCTGCGAGTCTCACGGGATCGACCGAAGAGCCGGCGGTCACCGTGCGGCCACCGGTCTGTGCGAGCGGGTCGGTGGGAGCGTCCGCGACAGGGTCCCCCGGCGTGCCCGCGGCCGACGACCCGACAGTCGTCCCGGACGGCCCGTTCGACCCCCCGACGCTACCGCCGGTCGTCGACGCGCCTGCCGTTCCGGCGCTTCCCACGGCGGCAGCGCCGCCGACGGCCTTCGCGCCGGCGACGGCGGCGACGCCGGCACCGACGACGGCGACGGCCCCGACTGCGGCCGCCTGCACCGGTGAAGCGAGTACCCAGAGCACGAGGCCGAGGAGGGCCACCGACACACGATTCGACGGACTCACGCCCTCCAGACGGATGTCGCCAGCCCTGAGTGCGGCCTCGAACGCCGCGTTGCGGTCGGGCGCATCGGCGACACGGTCGACCGTCGCCGGGTCGGTGAACATCCGGAGGGTCGCGTCGTCGCGCGGACCGGCCCGGAACTCGACGATTCGGACGGTGGCGTCGGTGCGGAACGAGAACAGTGCGACCGAGTCGTCGGGTGCTGTCACGACGAGCGTGACTCGCTGGTCGTCGGCGAGGCCGCTCACTGGATTCGAGCTAGTGTCGTCGACCAGCGCGTTGTGGCCATCGACGACGCGTTCGAGGGCCGCTTCCGTCTCCGCCGCCCAGACTGGTTGCGGTGTGTCTAGCTGCGCGGCCACCCCCCCACCGAGTGCCACGCTGACGAGGAACGCGGCGGTGACGAGTCGGAACGCCCCGTCCCAGAAGTCCATGACTCGTATCGTCGTGTACGATGATAACGTTACGCACGACACGCGAGCGTGGCAGGTCACAGACACGAGCGAGACGGTCCGAAGGCCTGTCGGCTCCCGAGCACACGGTATACGGACAAACAGCTATATCGGTCGATTTCCTCCCGGATGCATGGTATCTCCTCCCGACGGCCGACTCTCGACGGGGGTCTCGGGCCTCGACGACGTGCTGTTCGGCGGGCTCATCCCCAGTCGGAGCTACATGGTGAGCGGCGACCCGGGGACGGGCAAGACGATTATCGGTCTGCACTTCCTGACCGCAGGCGAGGGGAGCGCGCTCTACGTCAACCTCGAAGAGCCAGCAGAGGAGATTGCGCGGAACGCCGCGGCGGTCGGTCTCGACACCGAGGACGTCACGTTCCTCGACCTGAGCCCGGGCGCCGAGGTGTTCGTCGACCGGCAGGAGTACGACGTGTTCACCCCCGACGACGTGGAGGGGTCGTCGCTACGGTCGGCTATCGTCGAGGCGGTTCGCGACGTCGAGCCGACCCGGATGTTCATCGACCCGATGTCGGAACTGCAGCACCTCGCGCCCGACACCTACCAGCTCCGCCAGCAGGTCTCCTCGCTCCTCCGCTTCCTCCGCGAGCAGGGGGTGACGCTCTTGTTCACCACGCAGTCGACGTCGGACGTCCCCGACGACGACCTCCAGTACCTCAGCGACGGGACGCTCGAACTCACCCAGGGCGACGAGGGGCGGCGGCTCCGTGTCACGAAGTTCCGGGGGTCACAGACACAGGGAGGGGCCCACAGCGTCCGCATCACCGGCGAGGGGATGACCGTCTACCCGGTGTTGATTCCGGACGACCACGTCGTCGACTTCCCCGACGAAACCATATCGACTGGGATTCCCGAACTGAACCAGCTTCTGGGCGGCGGGCTGACCAGGGGGACCGTCACCATCATCAACGGGCCGAGCGGGGTCGGCAAGACGACGCTCGGGGCGCAGGTGATGAAAGAGGCCGCGGGCCGTGGCGAACGCTCGGTCATCTACATGTTCGAGGAGACCACCCGGACGTTCGTCACCCGGTGTACCGCCGTCGACATCCCGGTCGACACGATGGTCGACCGGGGGACGCTCAGGGTCGAGGAGGTCCAGCCGCTCACCCAGTCGCCGGCGGAGTTCGCGTCGATGGTCCGGGCGGACGTCGAGGAACGAGGCGCGAGAGTCGTCCTCGTCGACGGCATCGACGGCTACCGGCTGTCGGTCCGCAGCGAGGACGACGACTCGCTCCACCGCGAGGTCGGTGCGCTCTGTCGGTATCTCCGGTCCCGCGGTGTCACGACGCTGCTCGTCGACTCCTCGGAGACCGTGACGGGCGAGTTCAGGGCGACTCACGGCGGCGTCAGCTACATCGCGGACAACATCCTCTTCCTCCGCTACCTCGAGGTCCACGGAGAACTTCGGAAGGCCATCGGCGTCCTGAAGAAGCGCACCAGCGACTACGAACGGACCCTCCGGGAGTTCCGAATCACCGAGTACGGCCTCAGCGTCGGCGCGCCGCTGCGGTCGTTGCGAGGTATCCTCGGAGGGATGCCGGAAGTCGTCGAAGAGACGGACGGGTGGAAAGAACGCGTATGACCGAGACCAGTCGCCCGAACGGCCACTGGATGCGATGACGGACGCGCCAGCGGACGGCCGTCCGTCGACCGACACCGAGGCCGGGCGGGAGGGTACCACCGGGCACAGTGAGGAGACGGAGCGCACCGGCTCGGAGGACGGCGAGACGACGAACCGGGTCCGGGCACTCGACCTAGGCGATGGTCTGTCCGACGGCCAGGACACGCCACACGCGCTGTTGCTCCTCGCTGCGGACCGGAACCGCGAACTGCTCGCGGAGTTCCTCGCCGGCGCGGCGACGGTCACAGCGACGACGGACGCCGACGCGCTCGACGGGACGGTGGACCTCTGTCTCGTCGACCGGCGACACCTCGCGGCGCATCGAGCCGCCTTCGCCGCGCGGCGCGAGGCTGCCGACCCCGTGTGGTTCCCGGTCGTCCTCCTCGCGCCGGAGGGAGACGCGCTCGACGCGGCGGTCTGGTCGGTCGTCGACGAGGTGGTCCGGACGCCCGTCTCGAAACCCCTCCTCCGGGCGCGCCTGCGGAACCTCCTCGCGCGGCGACGGGCGAGCCGCCGGCTGGTCGAACAGGAGGCAGCGCTCGAGGCCGCCCTGGCCGACCTCCGCGTCCGCGACCGGGCGATGGCGGAGGCGCCCATCGGCGTCACCATCGCCGGCGCTCGCGAGGCCGACACCCCGCTCGTCTACGTCAACGACGCGTTCTGCGCGCTGACGGGGTACGACCGCTCCGAGGTCGTCGGCCGCAACTGTCGGTTCCTCCAGGGACCGCGGACCGACGAGGCGACCGTCCGGCGGTTGCGTGAGGCAATCGACGCGGCCGAACCGGTGAGTGTCGACCTGGTCAACTACACGCGCGACGGCGAACAGTTCTGGAACAAGGTCGACATCGCCCCCATCCACGACGACGACGGCGAGGTGACGCACTTCGTCGGCTTCCAGACGGACATCACCGTTCGGAAGCTCCACGAGCAGCGCGTCGGCGTCCTCAACCGACTCCTCCGTCACAACCTCCGCAACGAGTTGAACATCCTCGACGGCTACCGGGACGCGCTGGCGCGGGACGCCGAAGTCGACCGCGAGACGGCGCTCCGTCGTATCGACGCGTCCGTCGGTCGCCTCGTCGAACTGAGCGAGGAGACGAGCCACATCGAACAGGTGTTCGACGATCACCCCGGCAGCGTCGGGATCAGGCCCGTCGCGGCCGTCGTCGAGGAGGTGGCGACCGGACTCCGGGAGCGGTACGCGGACGTGACCGTCACCGTCGAGACGCCGGCGGACCCGGTGTACGTCAACGCCGAGCGCCTCTCGCTCGGCTGTCTCGACTACCTGTCGATGCTGCTCGACACCAACGAGTGTGCGACGGACGACCGACGGGTGTCCGTCGTCGTCCGAGTCGACGGTGACGTCGTCGACATCGCGCTGTCCGACGACTGTGGCGGACTCGCCGAGTCGGACTGGCACGTCGTCGAGACGGGCGTGGAGACGCCGCTGCGACACACCGACCGCCTCGGAGTCTGGGTCCTCCGGTGGGTGACGACGACGAACGGCGGCGAACTGGCCCGGGCGGCGGACGGGACGCTCCACGTCCAGTTCCCGGTCCGGCCCGCGCCTGCGGCGAGCGAGCACGTCTCCGAGGAGTGAGGCGTGCGACGCCGGCCGCCCGCACGAACTGCCCAGCCGAGGGGTCGCGACCGGACGGGTGACGGCCGCGACGCCGGACGAAAGCGCACGAACGACCGTGTGGGAGTCGGTCGAACCGTCCCATTTTTACTCCTTCGTCTGACACTCCTCGTATGGACGGTAAGACGGTTCTGGTCACGGGGGGTGCGGGGTTCATCGGCTCGAACCTCGCGAACACGCTGGCCGAGGAGAACGAGGTCATCGCAGTGGACGACGAGTATCTGGGGACGCCGGAGAACCTGAACGACGAGGTGGAGTACGTCGACAAGAGCGTGCTCGACGAGGACCTCCCGACCGAGGGCGTCGACGTGGTGTTTCACCTCGCGGCGCTGTCGTCGTACGCGATGCACGAGGAAAACCCCCAGCTGGGCGTCCGGGTGAACATCGAGGGGTTCGTCAACACGGTGGTCCAGGCACGCGACGACGGCTGTGATACGGTCGTCTACGCGTCGACCTCTTCTATCTACGGCGACCGGACCGAGCCGTCCCCCGAAGAGATGGACGTCGAGACCCGGACGGGTTACGAGGCGTCGAAGCTGGGTCGTGAGCGGTACGCCGAGTACTTCTCACACCACTACGACATGACGATGGCCGGCATGCGCTTCTTCTCGGTGTACCAGGGCTACGGCGGCAACGAGGAACACAAGGGCGAGTACGCGAACATCCTCGCCCAGTTCGCCGACGACATCGCCAACGGTCGCTCGCCGAAGATATACGCCGATGGGACCCAGACCAGGGACTTCACACACGTCAGCGACATCGTCAGCGGCCTCGTCGCCGCCGCGGAGCACGAACTCGACGGCATCTACAACCTGGGAACGGGCGAGAGCTACGACTTCAACACCGTGGTCGACCTGCTGAACGAGGAGCTAGGGACGGACGTGGAACCCACCTACGTCGAGAACCCCATCCCGGAGTACGTCTACGTCCACGACACGATGGCGGACATCTCGAAGATGAAGGAGGCGACCGGCTGGGAGCCGCGGATTTCGTTCCGCGAGGGCCTGCGGCGCATCTGCGAACAGTACACCTGAGACGCGACTCGTCACGGAACGGTACTGCCACCACATCGACGGGGGAGAGGACCCGAGCGCGAGCCGCCGACCGGCGTACGCTCGTACCGGCCTCGGCGTCGATGGAACGTAAGTCGTACGTGGGATTTATGTCGCTTCACACCCGGCATTACGTTGCCGGGACTCGTCCCCTCTCTCTCCCAGAGTCCCCCCTTTCGGGTCCCGGGTTCTCACCGTCGACACGAGCGTCGCGGCTACGCGAGTCGGACGACCCGGTCGGCGCCGGCGACGAGCGTCTCCAGCGCGTCACGCTCCCGTCGGG
The DNA here is from genome assembly GCF_041641895.1 of Salinigranum sp. Taxonomy (NCBI): domain Archaea; kingdom Methanobacteriati; phylum Methanobacteriota; class Halobacteria; order Halobacteriales; family Haloferacaceae; genus Salinigranum; species Salinigranum sp. The sequence continues at coordinate 52,260 of NZ_JBEPXO010000005.1, forward strand.
AGATGGCGTCGTCGACGCCGAGTTCGTCGCTCTCGAACGCATTGAGGACGGCGACAGCCGCGCCGTCGCAGTACCCCAGGAGAGAGTCGGCGTCGCCCGTCGGGTGCTGGAGCGGGATGGTGGCGTCGTTGACGAACACCGCCCGCGGGTCGGCCGGGGCGCGTTCGAGCAGTCGGGCAGCACCGGCCGCGTTTTCTCCGGCGAGTGCGACGGCGGCGTCCTCGGTCGAACCCTCCGCGCGGGGCGCGTGGGCGTCGAGCACGCCGTACCAGAGCCCGTTCGGTCGACGGACCGCCGTGCGCTCGGCCGGGTCGTTCCACGCCGTCTCGTCGTCGCCGCCGACGAGCAGATCGGTGAACCGGTCGAGTCGGCCGCCGAGGAGTCGCCCGTCCCGTTCGAGTTCCGGCGCGAAGTCGAGGACGACGACACCGTCGGAGCCGTGCGCCGCGACCCACCGCTCCAGCGCCCGGGCCGTCCGCGTCGTCTTCCCGACGTTCGACGGGCCGAGGACGAGCGTCGTCCCCGCGAGCGGAACGGAACGCGACGCGTCGTCCCCCGCCTCGACGACGTCGGAGTCGTGGTCGGACATCAGTCACCCACTCGCGGGTGCCCGCCGAGCGGGGCGGGTCCGGACGAACTGCACCACGAGCAGTACTGTCGCGAGGGTGAGGACGGTGGCGAACGCGACGACGAAGAGCGTCATCGGGTCCCCGAGACCGCCCGACAGACGGCTCCGGACGAACGACCCGGCCGTGGTGGCGGTGACGGCGACGAGGACGACGCCCGCGAGGTTCGCGAGTCGCGAGTTCGGCTCCGGCACCGCGTCGGAGTTGAGGAGCACCAGGACGACGACGAGCGCGAACGGCGTGCCGACGAGGCCGAACGCGAGCACCAGCACGAGGAGCGGGAAGAACGCCCCGCCGACGAACGGGCCGGCCGCCGAGACGACGGCGAAGCCCGCGAGGAGCCACCGGTATCTCGCGTCGGAGACGTCGGTCTCCCAGCCGAGTTTGTCCGCGACGAGGAACGGGGGCACGACGGTGTTCCCGCCGAGTGTCGAGACGGCGGCGCCCCAGAGGCCGACGAGGAAGAGCCACTTCGCGGCGGGCCCGACGAGCGGCCCGAGCGTCTGGGCGGCCGACACCGCCGTGAGTTCGCTCGCCTCGATGCCCGGACTGTGGAGGACGCTCGCGGCGACGAGGAAGATGGCGAGGCTGTAGAGGCCGAACGCGCCGAGCATCGAACTGCCGACGTCGAACGCGGCGAGGCCGTAGTCGTCGCGGGTCCACCCGCGCGCACGCATCGTGTACGAGTGCATCGTCACGAGCGTGATGTGGACCGCCCCGCCGAGCACTCCCGCGGCGACGAGCGCACCGTCGACGCCGGCGGGGACGCGTGGCACGAGGCCCGAGACGGCTGCCCCCGGGTCGATGGGGACGACGAACAGCGAGGCGACGAACGCGACGACGACGCCCGAGACGAGCAGTTTCGCGGCGAGTTCGACGAAGCGGTACCCTCGCCCGGCGAGTCCCACGGCGAGGACGAGCGCCCAGCCGACGCCCCAGACGCGCGCGTCGATGCCGGTGACCGTCTCGGAGACGTCGGCGAGTCCCTTCATGATGACCAGCTGTGCGAGGCCGGCCGCGAGGACGACGTCGAGGACGAGAATCCACGCCCACCGCTCGCCGAGGTGGTCCTCAACGACGCCGACGATGCCGCGCTCGGTGAGGAGGCCGAGGCGCATCGCGAAGTACTGCGCCGTCGCGCCGAAGAGGGCGGAGGCGACGACCACCCAGAGGAGCGCGTAGCCGAACGACGCCCCCGCCGTGATAACCGACGCCATCGTCGCCGGCCCCGCGGCGATGGCGCCGGCGACCCAGGCCGGCCCCATCTCGCCGGTCCACGAGCGGATCTTCCCCGAGAGAGTCTCCGTCATACCTGCCCGTTTCTCGTCGCCGTACAAAGTGTTTACCACGTTGTATCACCAGGTGATAGCACGGCTCGCGGAGGAGGGTCGGCCCCGTCGTCGCTCAGTCGGTCGGGTCGTCGGCTGTCTCGGGAGCGCCCGTGTCGAACCGCCGGACGGTCGTGGCGAGTCGCTCTAGGTCGTACGTCGCGGCGCTGAACCGGGCGGAGATGACGGCCACCAGCGCGGAGACGCCGGCGGCACCGACGAACGCCGGGAGGAAGTCGGCGGGGGGGAGCAGCGGGCCGACGACGGGCAGCGCCGTCGTCACCGACCGGACGATGGGGGCCGGGAAGAACGCCAGACCCACCGCGAGCCCGGCGAGACTGGCGACGAGCATCCCCGTCCCCGTCGCTCGCCGGGAGTAGAGTCCGTAGAGGAGCGGCACCATCACCGCCGCGCCGAAGAGGTCGGCGAGGAGGAACAGTCGGAGGACGCTCTGCGCCCGGAGGCTGACGAGGATGGCAGCGACGGCGACGACGACGGTGAGGAGTCGTGCCCCCCACGTCAGCGTCCGGTCGTCGGCGTCGGCGAGGACGCGCGGGAGGTCCGCCGTGACAACGCTCGCCAGCGCGTTGAACAGCGTGTCGGCCGTGCTCATCACGAGCAACAGCGCGAGGAGGACGACGCCGAGGACGAGCGGTTCGGGGAACGCCTCTCCGAGGAGGACGAAGAAGGCGATGCTCGCGTTGTACCCCTCGCCCGAGACGACGATGTCGGCCACGCCGCGGGCGGCCACGCCGAACAGTCCCGCCACGAGCACGAGACAGAAGTTGGTGACCGCGGCCCGGCGGAACCCCTTCCGCAGCGTCTCGGCGTCCCGGGCGGCGTAGATGCGCTGCCACCACGTCTGGTTGACGAGTTCCGCGCCGAGGATGGCGATCGCGACCCAGAAGCCGAAGCGGAGTCCGGTGAAGAACGTCGGGTCGACGAGGGTCGGGTCCGTCGCCACGACCTGTCCGTAGACGGCCCCGGGGCCGCCGAGGGCGACGACGGCGCCGACGGCACTGAGCGCGAGCAGCGGGACGACCAGCACCGTCTGGACCGCGTCGGTGAAGATGCTCGCCGGGAGGCCGCCGTAACTCGTGTACAGGAGGACGAACCCACCGACGAGGACGCCCGTCTGCCAGCGCGGGACGCCGGCGACGAGTTCGAAGGCGCTAGCGATGCCCGTCAGCTCCGCGGCGAGGAAGATGAACATGTAGAAGACGCTCACGAGGAGGACGAACGCGTACATCCCCGGCCCGTAGCGGGCGAGTGCGTACTCGGTGAGCGAGTGGCCCTCGGGGATGAGTTCGCGGATGCGCGGGCCGAGGCGGGCGTACGCGAGCATCGGAATCGCCTCGCCGACGGCGTAGCCGAGGACGGCCGACACGCCGCCGAACGCCGCGCCGGCCTCGACCGGTGCGAGCAGTATCCACACCCCCATCACGCTCGCGACGAGCGTCGCCGTCGTCGCACCGGTCCCCGCGGAGTTCCGCGCGCTGACGAACTCCTCGGCGCTCCGAACCCCGCCCCGTCGCCGGACGTACCAGAGGCCGAGCGCGGTGAACGCCACGAGCGTGACCACCGTCACCACGAGCGTGGTCGTCGCGGTCACCATCGCAGTCGTCCCCCGTCTGTCGTGTTCATCGCCTCCGGCTACGATGACGACCGTGTTAAAAGTTGGTTGTATAAGTCGATTATATCCGGGCGAGTCTTTACCACGGGCCGGAGAGAGTCGGAGGAGTATGTCACTGGTCCATCCGAGCGAACTCGTCGCCGACCGGGTGCTGCCGACGCTCCGGGCGATGCTCGCGCGTCGGTTAGACGAGCGCGGGGCGACCCAGCAGTCCATCGCCGGCCACCTCGGCGTCTCGCAGGCGGCGGTGAGCAACTACCTCGGAGGAGACGTGCAGCTGGAGCCACTCGTCGCAGAGAACGCCGACGCGCAGGCGAGCGTCGAACGCATCGCGGCGGGACTCGACGAGGGCGAGTACGACGGCTACGACGTGCTCGCCGACCTCGTCTCCCTCGTCACCACGCTAGAGGACCGCGGACCCGTCTGCGAACTCCACGAGCGCGAGATGCCGGAACTGCGCGGTCTCGGCTGTGACCTCTGCGTCCGTGGCCTCGACCGGGAGGCCGAACGCGAGCGGGCCGTCCTCGCGAGCGTCCGGCAGGCGGTGCGGCTCCTGTCGACGACTCCCGGGGTCGCCACCCTCGTTCCGAACGTCGGCACGAACGTCGGCGAGGCACTGGCGGGTGCCGACGCGGCGACCGACGTCGCGGCCATCCCCGGCCGGATGTACACGGTGAACGGGCGCGTGGAGGTCCCGGCGGACCCCGAGTTCGGCGCGTCGAAGCACGTCGCGACGGCCGTCCTCGCCGCCGCGTCGGTCGACTCGACGGTCCGGGCAGCGGTGAACGTCGCGACGGACGACACCTTCCTCCGACGAGCCCGCGACCGTGGCCTCGCGACGCTGGAGTTCGACGCCGACTACGAGGAGCGCGGCGAACACCTCCGCGAGCGGTTCCGTGCGTTCGGGCGCGTGCCGGCCGTCGCGTACCACCGCGGGGCGTTCGGCGTCGAACCCGTCGCCTACGTCTTCGGCGAGAGCGCCGTCGACGCCGCTCGGCGGGTGGTGTCGCTCGTCGGTGACGACGGGGAGTGAGCGCGGGGACACGCCGGCACGGAGGCGACCGACCGGCGTCGTGACCCGGCGCGCGCTCAGATCCGGTTGATCCGGTCGACCGCGGCCGTCGCGCCTGCCGCCGCCGGGTACACGACGTCGTCGACGAAGCTCCGGTAGCCGTACGCCTGCTCGCCGTCCTGGGCCACGCGGAGGAGGGTCCGGGCGCCGGGCGCCACCTCCCGGGCCATCTCACAGACCGCGAGGTTCACGTCGGTGTCGTCGGTGAGCGCCGCGACGACGCTCGCCCCGGCCGGCTCCGCCTCCTCGAAGACGTCGCGGTCGGTACCGTCGCCCTCGACGACCTGGTCGGCTGTCGTGGCCAGTTGCTTGCAGGTCTCGGGGTTCCGCTCGACGACCGTGACGGCGTACTGTTCGTCACCGAGCTGTTCTGCGACGTGGCGACCGACGCGGCCGCCGCCGACGATGACGACGCGTTCGATCATCGGCGGCGTCGACTCCGCGTGGCGTTCGCGAGCGAGCGACTGGACACGTCGGGACCGTCCGTTCGAGGCCGGGACCTCACCGAGGGCATCGACATGACTGTGGAATGTAGTGTCGTGGCAAAACAGTTGTGGGCGACGTCGGATTCGCCACCTGGCGCCGACGGAACGCCGGACCGCGTCCGTCGGGGACACCCTTTTGAGACTTCCGGGGAGTGCGACCGCTCACGCGTCGTACGCCGCGTCGAAGAAGGCGACTTCGAGGTCGACCGCCCGGCGGAAGTGGCGGGCGACGCGTGCTTCGCGACGCGGCGAGAGCGTCGGGCCCTCCCGGTCGAGTTCGGTCCGGAGCCACGCGACGAACGACTCGAACGCCGGGACCGAGTGGAGGTCGACCCACTCGGCGAGGTAGAACCGCTCGGGGGAGGCGTCGGCGTGGACGACACCCCACGTGCAGTAGACCCACTCGACCGCCAGGAGTGCGGAGAGCGACTCGGCGTAGCCGCCCTCGCGGGCCGCCCGGACCAGCAGGTCCTCGAAGGCCTCCGTCGTGGCCGTCTTCGTCGGGTGGCGACGTTCCCGTCCGGGGACCGACAGCGCGTCGAACGACCGCTCGAAGTAGTCGTCCTCCTCGTCAGTGAGCGTCCCGAGGAAGCCCCCGAATTCGCGCTTCGCCGCGACGTCCGGCGCCTCTCCCGCCGCGTGACCGACGAGCGAAGTCAGCGTCGTGACGAACGCGTAGTCCTGGACGAGGTAGCGACGGAAGACGTCGTCCGCGAGGGTCCCCGCGGCCAGTTCTTCGACGAAGCGGTGTTCCGTCGCCTCGGTCCACGCGGGTCCCGTCCGGGACTGGAGCCAGTCGGTGAAGCGCGGGTCGGTGTGCGCCCGCGCGTACTCGTCGTACCTGTCGGCGGCCGCGGCGGTCACACCGCCACCTCCCACTCCTCCTCGCGCCAGGCGGCGTCCCAGAAGCGGTACTCGTACCGCCCGGAGAGGACGAACAGGTCGTGGTATCGCTCTCTGGTCTCCTCGGAGGCGTCGGCGGCGACGTCGTCCATCAGGTCGAGACACCACTCGGTGAGTTCGGTGAACTCCTCGCCGGCGTACATCTCGACCCAGGCGGCGTACCCCTCGTGGTCGGGGCGGCCGCGCGCGGCGAGGCGCTCGGCCGTCTCGTTGAACCCCCACATACACGGGAGGAGGGCGGCGACGAGGTCACCGAACGTGCCCAGCGCCGCTGTCCGGACGAGGAAGTCGGTGTACGCGCGCGTCGTCGGCGACGGCCGGGTCGCCTCCAGTTCCGCCTCCGAGATGCCGAAGTCGGCCGCGTACTCGCGGTGGAGGGCCATCTCCGTGTTCACCGTCGACTCCAGCAGTTCGGCGAACGTCCCCAGTCGCCCGAGGTCGGGCGCCTTCGAGGCTCCGAGGGCGAACACCCGGCTGTACTCGACGAGGTAGACGTAGTCCTGTCTGACCCAGTATCGGAACGGCGCCTCGTCGAGCGTCCCCTCCCCCAACTGGGTGACCATCGGGTGGTCGACGATGGCGTCCCAGAGCGATTCGGCGGCCGGTTCGAGCGCCTCGGTGAACGACATGTCCCTCCATCCGCGACCGACCACAAAAGTGTTATCACGTCATGATATAACCGAATGATATGGGAGACACACACCGACACGTGACGCCGCGAGGTGACGGGGCGTGAGCCGACACGCGGTACCCGATCGACGGCCCGTCGCCCTCACCGTCGCGGGGAGCGACTCCGGTGGGGGGGCGGGCATCCAGGCCGACCTGAAGACGATGGAGGCCCACGGCGTCTTCGGGACGAGCGCCGTCACGAGCGTGACGGCCCAGCACACCCGCGGCGTCGAGTCGACGCACGTCCTCCCCGTCGAGGAAGTCGACGCCCAGTTGACGGCCGTCTGGAGCGACTTCGACGTCGCGGCCGTGAAGACGGGGATGCTCGCGACGACGCCCATCGTCGAGCGGGTGGCCGCTCGACTGGCCGCGTGGGACGTCCCGAGCGTCGTCGACCCGGTGATGGTCGCGACCAGCGGCGACCGACTGCTCGCCCCGGAGGCCGAAGCGGCCTACGAGGCGTTGGTTCGCGAGGCGACGCTGGTGACACCCAACGCCGACGAGGCGGCGGTGCTGACAGGAATCAGTGTCGACGACGAGGCGACGATGCGGGGGGTGGGCGAGGCACTCGTCGAGATGGGTGCGACGGCCGCGCTGGTGAAGGGGGGCCACGTCGACACCGACGACGTGGTGGACCTGCTCGTCACCGCCGATGGCAGTCGCCGGTTCGAGAGCCCCCGGGTCGACACGGCGGCGACGCACGGCTCCGGCTGTACACTCTCGAGCGCCATCGCGGCCAGCCTCGCACAGGGGGCGCCACTCGAATCGGCCGTCGAGACCGGCGTCGGCTTCATGCGCCGCGCCCTGCGCTACCCGCTCGACGTGGGGGAGGGACCGGGGTCGGTCCACCACCTCGTCGCCCTCCGTGACCGGGCGGCCCGGCACGAGACGGGCGAGGCCGTCGAACGTGTGGTCGACCGACTGGTCACTACCCGGTCTTCGCGGGCCATCGTCCCCGAGGTGGGACTGAACGTCGCCGGGGCGACGCCGTACGCCGAGGAGACCGACGACGTCGCGGCCGTCGAGGGGCGAATCACACGGACGATGCAAGGGGTCAGACCGAACCGTGGCGTGCGGTTCGGGGCGTCGAGCCACGTCGCGCGCTTCCTCCTCTCGGCTCGAGAGTTCGTCCCGTCCTACCGGTTCGCCGCGAACTGCCGGTACGACGAACGGGTCGCACGGGCGCTCGACGACCTGGGCTGGTCGGTCGCGTCGTTCGACCGGACGGACGAACCGACCGCGGACGAGGAGGCCTCGACGATGGGGTGGGGGGCGATGCGCGCGTTCGACGGGCACGAGGGGGGCGAACCGCCGGTCGCGGTGGTCGACGTGGGCGACGTCGGGAAAGAGCCGATGACGCGGGTGCTCGCCGCGGACGCCGAGACGCTCGGCGACCGACTGCTCGCCCTCGCGAGGGCCGTCGACGAGGAGTGAGGGTCACTGGAACAGCGTCGTGTGTGGCCGCACGGCGTCGTCGACCGACTGCCCCGGGTCGACGGCCGGGAGGCGAACCGTCGCGACGGTGACCGACGGCTCGTCCCCGCCGGTCGCGGGGCGGAGCTGGAAGCTCCCGCCGTAGCAGGTGACGATCCGGTTCACCAACCACAGGCCGAGCCCGTCGCCGTCTCGGCCGTCAGTTCGAGGTTCCGGACGGATTCGGCGTCGAGGAGACGCTCGAACGCGTCGACGGCGGTTGACGTCGACTCCGGGGCGATGTAGTCGGTGAACGGCGTCCCGACGGCCTCGTCGCGGTCGTACCCGGGGATGGCGTGCAGGCCCGAGGAGACGTAGGTCAACCGTGCGTCGGGAGTGATTCTGAACAGCAGGCCGAACGTGGTGTCGGCGATGCGCTGTGCCCGTTCGGTCTCCCGCTCGAGTCGCTCGTTCCGCGTCCGGAGGGCCTCCTCGTGAGCACACCGTTCGAGCGCCTGTCCGACGAGTCGAGCGACGAGTTCGACGAACATCTGGTCGGTCTCGGGGAACGGCTCCGCCCGCGGTTCGGTGTCGGCGAAACAGACCGACCCGTACACGTCGTCGTCGACGGTCACCTTCGCTCCGACGTACGCGTCCAGGCCGAACGTCTCGTACGCGTCGTCGGAGACGACCGGCGACGAGACGGCGGCCTGAACGCAGAGCGGGCCGTCCTGCTGGACCGTGCGCCGACAGTACGGCCGGTCGAGCGGGCACGAGTCGCCCGCTTCGACGGAGTCGACGGGGCCGGTCGACTGGACGACGGTTATCCTCTGGCGGTCGTCGGCGATTTCGGTCAGGAAGCCGAGGGAGACGTCGAGTCGTCGAGGCCGGCCGCGAGCGCCCGCGCGGTGGCCTCCTCGACCGGTCGTTTCCGGTCCGCGAAGGCCTCGTACACCGTCTGTCGGGACGACCGGTCGTCTCCGAAGGTGATAGGATGTCCAGAGAACGCTGGACGACAGTGGTCAGCGGTCGGGGGGAGACGGCGCGTCGTCCCGCGGCGTCCGGTCGCTCGCGACGGTGTCGTCCCCGGGCACGTCGCTCGTAGCGTGGTGCGGCCCAAGCGGCCCGTGGCTCGGACACGCGCCGACGATGGGCGTGTCGTTCAGGCAGCAGGCGCGACGGGCGCTGGCGAGGAGTCCGGTCCGGAGCGGCGCCCCGCAGCGCCGGCAGTACAGGTCGTCTGTCACGCTCGGACGTGCGTGGTCGGAGGACCTAATCCCCCGGGGTCGACTGCTGCGTCACGTCCTCCGTAGACGGGCCGCCGCGGACGACGTGTCCGTACTTGAGGAGGGCGACGAAGACCGACCCGCCGACCGCGTTCCCGAGCGTGGTGAACGCGAGGAAGCGTCCGAACTCGACGACGGTCACCGGCCCGACGACGGTGCCGGCGAACACCTCGACGGTGCCGGCGATGCTGTGTGGGAGGTGTGCGAGGCCGATGGCGGCGGCGATGAGCCAGACGACGAGCAGTCGCGCGGCGGAACTGTCGACGGCCGCGACGAGCCACGAGAGCAGTCCCATCAGCCACCCGGCGAGGACGGCCCCGCCGACGAGCACGGGCCAGTCGTGTTTCGTGAACGTCTTCGCGATGTCGACGAACGCGGCCGGGTCGGCGACGCCGAGTCCCGTGACCACGGGCACGGCCACCAGCGTGAAGACGACGGCACCGACGACGTTGCCGACGTACACGAGTCCCCAGAGCCGCCCGAGGTGTGCCACCGACGCGCGCCCGTCGAGCACGGGGAGGACCGCCAGCGTGGTGTGTTCGGTGAACAGTTCGGAGCGACCGAGGACGACGAAGGTGAACCCGACACCGTACGCGAGCGCCAGGAGGAGTCGGGTAGACACCTCGTCGGCGTTCGGGAGACCGACCGTCGTGAGTAGCACGGCCATCAGCAGCGGGCCGAACCCGATGTCGAGTCCGGCGGACAGCGCCGAGAGGAGCAACCCGTCGGCGGGTCGACGGAGTTCGCTCAGCCCCTCGCGGATCTGGGTCTGGAGGATCGCTTCACCTTCCGCGGGGCTGTCGGTAGATTTCGGCGAGATACTACGGGTTTCGGGGATGTACGGTTGGGACTGTTGCTTGCCAATCGTGTACGGAGGCACGTGGGCGTGGAGCGTCACCTCGCGTCGGTGACACGCTCGACCACCGTCCCGTCGGCGCCGACGGCGACGGCGGCCGACCCGTCGAGTGCGACCCCCGAGAGCGCCGTGCTCGCCGGAACCGTGACTCGCGTCCAGTCCGACGTGCCCGTCGGCCGCTCGTAGACGACCGCACCGGTTCCACACGCTACCGCGTCGACGTCGCGGTCACCGTTAGCGTCGGCGTCGGCGTCGCCGTTACCGGTACTCTCGGCGGAGGCGACTGCACAGAGCGCGTCGTCGGCGAGGCGCGTCGGCGTCCACTGGGACCCGTCGTACCGGTGGAGCGCACCGTCGTCGTCGACGACGAGTGGACCGACCGACGCCGTCGCCGTCACGTCGGCGAGTGTCCCCGACGCGCCGACCGACCCAGCCCGGTCGAACTGCACACCACCGTCGGTGGTCCGGAAGACGCCGTCGTTCGTGTCGCAGACGTAGCCGAGCGAGTCGTCGACGAGGACGACGCCGGCGAGGCTCGACCCGCTCCCCGGCGTCACCGGGTCGGCCCACGTCGTCTCCCCGTCCTCCCACCGGCCCCGGCGGACGCGCCCGGAGCCGTCGGCCAGGAGGACCGTCTCGACGCCGTCACCGCCGGCCGCGGCGAGTCCCGTCACGTTCGTCGTGTCGCCCGCGGGCGCGGAGTAGTCGACGTGGCGGCCGGTCACGGGGTCCAGCCGACCCACCGCGCCACCGTCGCCCGCGACCCAGACGCCGCCGTCGGCGACGGCGTCGACGCCGCGGAGGGTGTTCGACGCCGCACCGGGGCCGTCGGAGAGCACGACGTGCCAGCCGTCACCCTCGTCCGCGAGGACCGTCCCGTCGGCACCGACGGCGTAGGCCCCCGACTGGACGACGACGTCGTGGAGGGTGTCGTCGACGGGCGTCGTCGCGGCCGTCCAGTGAGGTTCGATGGCGGCGGACGACCCGGAGTCGGTCGGTCCGGGACCCGAGTCGGCAGGCTCGGAGTCGGAGTCGGCGGGGTCGGAGTCGGCAGGCTCGGAGTCGGAGTCGGCGGGGTCGGAGTCGGCAGGCTCGGAGTCGGAGTCGGCGGGCGCGCTCGCGTTCGTCTCCCCGCTCGTCCGAGACGGCGAGCGAGTGGCCCGCGACGCGTCCGGTCGGTCGGTCGACCGCGTGAGGTACAGCACGACCGGGGGGAGGACGTACGCCCCGACGGCGACGGCGGCGAACAGCCGGTGGACGAACGTCAGCGTCCCGAAGAGCGTGAGCGCGGCAGTCGAGAGCGCGTGGACCCACGTCTGGACGTACCGCTGGAAGAACGCGACGAACCCGTCGGAGCGGTCAGGTCGACTCATCGCCGGGGCCTACGGCCGCCGGACGGTCAGGTCTTTCGACGGTGTCGGCCGAACCCCGGCGGAGCGGGTCAGCGGACCGACCCGTCGCGTGTGCGCTTCGCGGCCGCCCGCGACGGCAGACGGACGTACAGCAGGGCGGCGAGGCCAGCCAGTCCAGCGAGCACGAGGAACGCCTCGTCGAAGAGCCCACGGTCGGCGAACGCCCCGACGAACGTCGACCCGCCGGCGCTCACGAGGAAGAACGCGGTGCGGAGGACGCCCCACGCGCTCCCCTGGACGCCGGGTGGGAGGACGTCGATGACGTAGGCGTTCGAGACTGGGGCCATCGCCAGCCGCGTCCCCACGGCGCTCACGACCACCGCGGCGACGAGGACGCCGTCGATGAGCGGAATCGCGGCGGCGGAGACGACGGCCACCACGGCGGTTACGGTGAGGACCCACCGCTCGCCGATGCGGTCCGCGACGGTGCCGGCCAGGAGTTGCGAGCCGGCTCCGGCGAGGAAGAGGAGCGCGAACAGTCCGGTCGCCGTCGCCTGATCGAACCCCTTCACCTCGACGAGATACGTCGGGAGAAACGCCGTCAGCCCCTGGAAGGCGAAGAGCAACAGCGTCACCGCAGCGACGGCGCGGGCCACGGCGGGAATCCGGACGGCGGCGAACACGTTCGCGAGGAGCGACCCGCCCGACTCGGCCGCACCGCCGACGGTGCGGGCCGGAACCGACCGCCACGCGAACGCCGCGACGACGACGAACGGGACGACGAGCACGCCGAGGAGGAGTCGCCAGCCGACCCGGCCGACGAGCGACCCCGCGAGGAACGGGAGGAGGGCCGACCCGACGCTCCCCGCGGCGAGCGTCACTCCGATGGCCGTGCCGTCGTTCCCCGGGAAGGAGCGGGAGATGGTGGTCCCGCGCGCCGGGCCGTACAGCCCGGTCGTGAGCCCGAACAGGCCACAGCCGACCAGGAACACGTGGTACGTCGGGGCGGCGGCGACGGCGAGCACCGCGACGCCGGTGAGTGCGAGACTCCCCGCGAGCAGCAGGCGCTCGCCGACCCGGTCGATGAGGACGCCGCCGGGTGCCTGCATGAGCGCGTACGTGCCCCAGACGACGGAGACGGCGAGGCCCGCCCCCGCGTTCCCGACCGAGAACGTCGTCTTCACCTGCGGGAGCACCGCGGGCAAGAGGAACCGTCCCCCGACGACGAACAGCCAGCCGGCTGCGACGGCGCCGAGGACGGCCAGGCGGCCGTCGGTGTGAAGCCGTCCGACGGTGGACCGAACCCGCCTCGCGACGCTGGTCATACCTCCTCCTGTGCCTGCGTGGATTTGTGCCTCGTGGTTCCGGCACGACGTATAGTATAATCTGAATATCAAACATGTAGATGTTTTGCGGCGCGCTCCGTACTGGCGTCGATGAGACTGCGCGCGCGACTCGGCTGTGTGCTCTTCGGCCACCGGTCGGTCGGTGGCCGGGCGACGTGCGACGTCTCGGCGGGGTCGTTCGTCGACGTCGCGAAGACGCAGTACGCGGTCTGTGGCCGCCGTGGAGCCGTCAGGCCCGCCCCGCTCTCCGTCGTCGGTGGTGAGGGCAGCGAGAGCGACGGCGAGGACCAGGGGCAGGGGGTGGTCGGTGACGAGGATTCAGAACCGCCTGTCGAAGCGGAGCGCGACGACGTCGGTGGCGCCGACCAGGGGGACGAGACGCCGACGGCGACAGAGACAGAGACGGACGGAGCGGACGGAGGAGAGAGACGCGTACGGGGCGCCGACGGCGAGCGCTCTCCGAGCGTCGCTGGAACACGGCGAGCGGCGCGGCGCGTCTCAGCCGACGGCGGTCACGCGGGCGGCGACCACCAGCGACTGACCCGGGGTCGTCGTCGCGTTCTCGGCCTCGGCGTCGTCGACGACGTAGCGCTGGCCGACCATCGGGTCGAGCAGGTCATCGACGGGCGCCCTGTCGTCTCGCAGGACGGGCACGTCGCTCGTCTCCTCGGTCCGGCGGTAGGTACGGAGTTCCCGCGAGAGGTCGACGCCGACGTCGCGTTGCTCGTTCCGCGCCCGCAACTGTGCCTCCGTGACGACCGTCTCCGACTTCGAGGCGACGAGTTCGATGTTCTGGACGTCGGCGCTCGCGTGGGTGGGGAAACTGTACACGTTGGGATACACCTGCGCCATCGTCCGGTACTGCGCCCGGTAGAACTTCGAGGCCGGGCCGCTGGGGGCGGAGATGACGTTGGCGAAGAGCATCCCGTCCTCGTCGAGGCGGTCACTCGCGAGGCGCATGAACTCGACCGTGGTGAGTTCGAAGGGGACCTTGTCCTTCCGGTAGGCGTCGAGGACGATGAGGTCGTAGGTGTGGTCGGTCTCCTGGAGGAACTGTCTGCCGCCGGTCGTGTGGATGCGGAGGCGGTCGGACTCGGAGACGTCGAAGTACCGCTTCGCCACGTCGACGACCACCGGGTCGATTTCGACGACGTCGACGGTGACGTCGTACTCCTCCACGAAGCGTTTCGGCCCCGTGAACCCGCCGCCGCCGATGAAGAGGACGCGGTCGATTTCGTCCTCGCTGTCGGCGAACAGGAACGGGAGGTGGAAGTAGGTGGTGTAGTCGAACACGTGTCGCGAGGGGTCGTCGAGGTCCATCGCGCTGTGTGGCCGCCCGTCGAGGTAGAGGGTCCGCCGGTCCTGGACGTCGACGACCTCCAGCTCCTGGTAGGGGGTCTGAGTCTGGTAGACGACGCGCCCCTCGACGGCAACGCCGACGGCACCGCTCCCGACAGCGGCGACGAGCAGCGCGGTGACGGCCACGACGGAGAAGGCGCGCTCGCGGTCGAGTCGCGGGCGGAAGAGGACCAGCGCCGTCCCCACCGAGAGCAGGCCGAAAACGAGCCCGATGTGTTCGATGCTCAGCGAGGGGATGAGGAGGTAGGTGGTGGCGAAGGCGCCGACGATGCTCCCGACGGTCCCGAGCGCGTAGACGTGTCCCGACGCCTCGCCGAGCCCGTCCTTCTGCGAGAGCTGTGCCGCGTACGGGCTGATGAACCCGAGGAAGTACGTCGGCGGGCCGAACAGGAGCGTGATGGCGGGCAGCGACGCGAACCGACTCGGGAGCGGGAAACCCGCGGTCATCCGGAGGAGGATGTCGCCGGCGAAGACGAGCACCGCGACGTACACCGCGGTGAAGAGGAAGAGGCGTGCCATCCGGTCGTTCGAGGCGTCCTCCTTCGCGCGCTTGCCGCCGCGGTGGTAGCCGTAGCTGAGTGCGGCGAGGAACACGCCGATGATGCCACCCCAGGTGTAGATACTGCTCCCGAACTGCGGGGCGATCATCCGTCCGGCGAGGATCTCCAGCCCCATACTGGCGATGCCCGAGACGAGCACGGCCAGTTCGGGCCGCGACAGTCGAACGCGCTCGGTGACCGTACGGGCGTCCATGGTAGCCGGTGTTAGGAGGGCGGTGGGTTAAACCTTGGAGCGAGGGAGAGCAGACAGTATTTGTCCGGCGAGCCCCCAGTGGGGGGTATGCGCCTGTTCCGGTCGAGCGAACTCCTGGGCATCGCTCGGGAGACGATGGAGTTCATCCTGGAGGCGTGCGAGGACACCCACCCGAACGAGTACATGGGGTTCCTCCGCGCGGAGGACGCCCGGACGCTCGGCCTCGACCGGAGCGGGCAGGTTATCACCGACATCCTCGTCGTCCCGGGGACCGAGTCGAGTCCGATGAGCGCGACCGTGAAGTCGCACATGAAGCCGAACGACCTCAAGTCCGTGGGGTCGGTCCACTCGCACCCGAACGGCGTCCTGCGGCCCAGCGACGCCGACCTCGACACGTTCGGGCAGGGGGAGGTCCACATCATCGTCGGCGCACCGTACGGCTGGGGCAACTGGAAGGCGTTCGACAACGCGGGCGAACAGACCCACCTCGACGTCCTCGACGTCGAGTTGCCCGACGACCGCTTCTTCGACTTCACCCAGGAGGACATCGACGCCGAACTCGAGGCCGAAGGGGGCGGCTTCTTCTCGTGGCTCCGGTGAGCGTCTGGCTGGCGGCCCTGGGCGTCGCGACGGCCGGCGTGTATTCGATTCGGCGGGCGTCGTAGTCGGCGCCGACGCGACCGAGACGACGAGACCACCGGGACCGACGACCGACCGTCGACGCTGGCCGCGGGCGGCGAGGTGGACGAGGATTGAAACCGCCGCTCCCCTTCGTGCCAGTATGACCACCTGGGACGAGCGGTTCCGCGACGGCGACTACCCCCGCGACCCCGGCCCGTCGCCGGTGCTCCGGGCGATGCTCGACGGGTTCCCCGAGGGACGCGCGCTCGACGTCGCGACCGGCACGGGGCGGAACGCCGTCTTCCTCGCCGAGCAGGGGTACGACGTCGACGCCATCGATCAGTCCCGCGCGGGCCTCCGCATCACGCGCGAACGCGCCGCCGAGCGGGGAGTCGCCGACCGCCTCTCGCTCACGCAGACCGACGCGAAGGAGTACGACTACCCCACGTCGACGTACGACGTCGTGACCATCAGCTTCTTCCGGACTCTGGACCGCCTGAACGACGTCAAGGAGGCGCTGACCCCCGGCGGCGTGCTGTTCTACCAGCACCACCTCCGCTCGCCGGAGGCGACGGTCGGTCCGAGCGGCGACCGGTACCGGTTCCGCGCGAACGAACTGCTCAACGCGTGCCTCGACCTCACGGTGCTGTACTACGAGGCGTCGACCGAGTATCCCGAGGCGGGCGCCGGTGCGGGCACGGGCGTCGACACCGAGGACCGCGAGGGGCGCGTCTCCGCGACGGCGACGGTCGTCGCGCGGAACTCACACGGCGGGTCGCAGTCGTACCCCGAGACTCACTGGCTGTCCGAACGCTGACTCTAGCGCGACCGGTGCGTCGGAGCTGGCCGGGCCGGATTCAATGCGTCTCGAGCCAGTGCTCGGCGATCGCGTCCCCGGTCGTGACCCACGTGTCGCCGGTGTCGACGACGTGGTCGAGGAGCGTCTCGAGGGCGTCCATCCGGCCGGCCCGACCGATGAGTTGAGGATGCATCGTGAGGACGAAACACCGTCCTCGGCGGTGAATGCCGTCGAACTCACGAGTCCAGCTATCGAACACCGGACCGGTCGGAGAGATGCCGCTCTGGTACGGGAGTGGGGGGTACATGTTGAAGCCGAAGAAGGGCCAGTCGTCGAGACTCCACTCGAACGGGATTTCGACGAACCGACTCCCGTCGTCGAGCGTGTGAAAGAAGGGAACGTCGGTGTCGAGCAGGCTACTCTCGTAGACGAAGCCGTTGTCTGCGAGGAGCTCCAGCGTGTTGTCGCTCAGGTCAGCCGCCGGACTTCGGTACCCGTCCGGACGTTCGCCGACAACGTCGTCGAAGACGTCGAGTCCGCGCTTCAGCTCTGCTTCCTCCTCGTCGGGTGTCATCGTCGCGGGATTGATGTGTTCGTAGCCGTGGTGTCCAATTTCGTGGCCGGCGTCGACAATTCGACCGACCACCTCGGGGTTGTCTTCCATGACCCGCCCAGGGATGTAGAAGGTACACCGTCGGTCGTAGCGGTCGAACAGGTCGAGAACTCGCGGGACGGCGACCTCGGGACCGAACCGACCACGGGAACGAATCGGTGGTTTGTCGAACTCGGAGTCGGCTTCGATCTTGGTCCGCCACAGTTCGGTTCCGTCGAGGTCGAAACTGAACATCGCTGCGGCGCGGTAGTCGTCGGGCCAGAGTTCCTGACTCATGCCGGCTACTCGCCGGGTGGCCTCATAGACGTATGCCCGGGGAGGGGGTGTCTTTACTTCGGTCGCTCGACTTCACTCGACCATGTCAACCGTTCCCAGTTTGCGAGACGGTACCGCCTTTCCAGACACCCACGTGCTCGTCACGGGGGCCGCGAGAGGCATCGGTCGGCACATCGCACGCGAGTTCGCCGCGGCCGACGCGCGCGTGTCGGTCCTCGATGTGACGCAGACGCCCCGGTCGGGGGAGACGACCACCGTCGAGGAGATCCGCGAGGAAGGGGGTGAGGCGACGTTCGTCGAAGCAGACCTAACGGACGAACGTGCCGTCGAGGAGGCCCTCAGGACGGCTGTCGAGGCGTACGGCCCACCCGGCGTCCTCGTGAACAATGCGGGAGTGAATCACCTCGGACGCGTGGACGAGGTGACGGTCGACGAGTGGGACCGGACGCTGGCGGTCAACCTCCGGGGAACGTTTCTCGTCACGCGGTTCGCCCTGCCGTCTCTCCGTGAGACTGCCGGGAACGTTGTCAACATCGCCTCGACGGCCGGGCTCCACGGGTCGCCCAACTACGCCGCGTACGGGCCGTCGAAGGCTGGGGTACTCAATCTCACTCGACAGTTGGCACGAGACTTCTCCCCGGCGGGCATCCGTGTCAACGCTGTCGCTCCGGGAATCGTCGACGCCGGGATGGCCGCACAGGAACTGCGCGACCGCGAGACAGCCGCGTACAAACGGGAGATGACGCTCCTCGACCGCTTCGGGACGGCACAGGACGTCTCGAACGCTGTGTTGTTTCTCGCATCTCCTGCATCGTCGTTCGTGACCGGCGAAACCCTCGTGGTCGACGGAGGCTGGTGCGCCTGACTGCGGTCTCGTGGGCCCGGCACGGAAACTGATGGCCGCGCACGAGCAATCATTATATGCCCCGTCCGAAATAGCCGCGTATGGTTGATTCGGCCCTGATCGTCCAACAGATGCTCAACGGCCTGCTGTTCGGCGGCCAACTCGCACTGGTCGCGGTGGGCCTGACGCTCATCTGGGGGGTGACGCGCATCCTCAACTTCGCACACGGGGCGATGATCATGATCGGTGGCTATCTCGGGCTGTTCACCTACCGCGCGACCGGCAACGCACTGCTCGCGATTCCGGTCGCCGTGCTCGGGCTGTTCGTAATCGGCGTCGCCACGGAGTCGCTCGTTGTGCGACAGCTTCGGACCCGCGACGACTCCGAACTCGCGGCAATCATCGGGACGTTCGGACTGGCTGTCGTCGCGGAGAACGCCATCCGGGTCACGCTCAGTTCCGACCGCGAGTCACTCCCCTCGATCCTGACGGGGATCTGGGAGGTCGGCCCGATCATCCTGGTCAAAGAGCAGGTGCTACTCTTCGGCGTCGCGCTATGTGCGCTGGGTGCCCTCTTCGGCCTCATCAAGTACACCCGGCTCGGGATGGCGATGCGGGCGGTCGCACAGGACCGTGAGTCGGCACTCCTCATGGGGGTCCGTTCCGACCGGATTTACGCGGTCACGTTCGGGCTGAGTGCCGCGCTCGCGGGGCTCTCTGGCGTGCTGCTCGCACCAGTGTTCAACATCTACCCGTCGGTCGGCTGGCAGCCGTTCCTGCTCGCGTTCATCGTCGTCATCATCGGGGGACTGGGGAGCGTCCGTGGAACGCTTGTCGCGGCCCTCCTCCTGGGCGTCATTCGGAGCCTCAGTCTCACCTGGGTGTCGGCCCAGCAGACGCAGATCGTGCTGTTCGTCGCGATGATCCTCATTCTCGCGGTCCGACCGAGCGGACTCAGCGGGGTCGTCGAGTCATGAAACTCCTCGGCCTCCCCCTGCGTCGCGCCGCCGCCCGGTTCCGCGATGACGTCCGCGGGCCGCGTGGGCTCGTTCTGCTCGTCTCGCTCGGGTTCGTCGTGATCTCGCCGTTCGTGCTCCGGCAGTTCCTCCAGAGCGTGGTCCTGCAGATCATCATCTTCAGCCTCGCAGTCACGAGCTGGAACCTCATCGCGGGCTACTACGGGATGTTCAGCTTCACCCACGCCGCGCTGTTCGGCGTCGGGGCCTACACCACCGTCATCGCGACGAGCGAGTTCGGCGTCCCGGCCGTCGCTGCGCTCGCGCTCGGCGGCCTCGCCGCCGGCGTGCTCTCGCTTCCGATCACTCTTCCCTCGCTCCGTCTCGGCGGCTCCTACGTCGCGATGATTACCCTTGCGTACGCGGAGATCATCCACCTCGCGGCGATCACCTTCCGTGACATCACCGGTGGGCCGACCGGATACACGGGGTTCGAGCCGATGTTCGGCGGCGACCGCGTCGCGTACTTCTACTTCGTGCTCGCCGTCGTCGCCCTCCTCGTATGCCTCCAGTACCTCCTGCTCGTCTCGCGGTATGGGCTCATCGCGAGAGCGATTCGCGAATCGGAGGACGCCGCACAGATGCTCGGGAACAACACGTACCGCCACAAACTCGGTGGATTCTTCGTCGGGTCGGCTA
>NZ_JBEPXO010000006.1:0-70202 GCF_041641895.1 Salinigranum sp.
ACGAGGTGGATGCGAGACTTAAACCCGTCGAAGCTGTGGCGCGCGAAAAACCCGATTTCGGCCGGTACGGGCCGTGACAGCGACTCACAGGGGCTCGGTGTCGTGTAACACTGCCGGAGCGACCCGTCGGCTCGGTCGTAACCACGGCCACGGCCGCGGCTACGACGACGGCCGTGACCGTGGCTGTGGCTGTGGCTCGCTGGTCGGGAAGTCGGGACGGAAAACTGCTCGTTCGCGGTTGGAGCGTCGGAGGCTACGCCGCCGCCTCCTCGGTGAACACACCGAAAACCCACTTCGTTCGTTTTCGAGCGTTCGTCGCCGAAGCGGAAGCGTAGGCGACGAACACACCGGAGACTCGTTTCACTCGCCTCCGAGCCTTCCCTCGTCACCGACGGCTTACGCCGTCGCTTCCTCGGTGAAGAGCTCGTCGTACTCGCCGTCGTCGAGTCGCTCCTTGAACTCGCGGGGGTCGTTCCCCTCGATGGTGACGCCGAGCGAGGTGCAGGTACCGACGACCTCCTTCGCGGCGTTCTTCAGGTCGTACGAGAGCAGGTCGGACTGCTTCTGCTTCGCGATTTTCTGGACCTGTTCGACCGAGAGGTCGGCGACGAACTCCTTCTGGGGTTCGCCCGACCCCGTCTCGAACCCGGCCTCGTCCTTGATGAGCGCGGCCGTCGGCGGGACGCCGACCTCGATGGTGAAGGAGCCGTCGTCGTCGTACTCGACGGTGACGGGGACCTCCATGCCGTCGAACGCGGCGGTCTGGTCGTTGATTTCGCTGACGACGTCCTGGACGTTGACGGGCGTCGGTCCGAGCTCGGGTCCGAGCGGCGGGCCGGGGTTGGCCTCGCCGCCGGGAACGAGCACTTCGATAGTTCCGGCCATGTCTATTTCGACCCTCCAGCGACCTTTAACGGTTTTCTTTCCCGTCGCCACCGTGTGAGCCCGAGGCACGCGTGCTGACGTCGTCGGCAGCCACCGGCGCCTCGCCGTCACTTCCCGCGCCGTCCCCGCCGCCCTCGCCGACACCGTCGGACGGGAGGTTCGCCCCCACCCACTCGTGGTGCGCGCGGAGGTGCTGCTCGCCCGCGTCGGTGAGCGCGTATCTGTCCGCGAGGCCGTCCTGTCGCCGTGAGAGGAAGCCGTCCGTCACCAGTGCTTCGAGCGCGCCGTGGAACGTCTTCGGCCTGATCCGGTCGTCGTAGTGTCGTTCGAGCGCCGCCTTCGCCTGCTGCCCGGTCGGGTCGTCGAGCCCCGCGACGATCACGCAGATGTCGCGTCGGAGTCCGCTCTGGAGCCACCGCATGGGCGTCGTTCGGCGTGACCCCCGAAAGTCCTTGGCTCTCGCGCCACGCTCTCGCCGACTATCGGGTCTGAGAGCCGGAGGGTGAGTTTCTTACTCGTCTCCGCCGAGGACCGAACGTAGCCCGAATGACGACAGTCCGATTCAAACCCGGTCCGGCCTCGACACGAGCGTTCAACCTCGGTTCTCTCGCCGCCGCCCTCCTCGCCTGCGTGGCGATGGGCGCCTGTCTCTGGGCCGGGGTCCTGACCCTCCCCGAACTCGTCCTGCTGAGCGTCGTCGTCCTCCCGCCGTACCTGCTCCTCGTCGCGTGTGTCCTCGGCGTCTGGCTGGGGTACAGCCGCGACGCGCGGGCGCACGGCCCCGTCCGGTACTCCTAGCTCCTCAGAGCGTCACGGAGAAGTCGTCGTACCCCCCGGCCCGGACGGCGAACGCGGCCAGGAGGTCGACCGTCGCGTCCAGGTCGTCGGTGTCGACCACCTCCACCGGCGTGTGCATGTAGCGGTTGGGAATGCCCACGTTCACGGCCGGGATGCCCGAACGCGTCGTGTAGAACGCGTCGGCGTCGGTGCCCGTCCTGACCCCGGTGGCCTGGAGCTGTGAGTCGACGCCGGCCTCGTCGGCGGCCGCACGGAGAATGTCGACGAGGACGGGGTGGTTGGTACTCCCCCGGGAGACGACCGGCCCCTCCCCGAGTTTTACCGGGGTGTTCTTCTCGCCCGACACGGCCGGTGAGTCGGTCGCGTGGGTGACGTCCAGCGCGACCACCGCGTCGGGGTCGAGGTCGTAGCCCACCATGCGCGCACCCTGCAGGCCCACTTCTTCCTGCACCGTGGAGACGGCGTACACCGTTGCCTCGTGCTCCGTTTCGGCCACGCGGCGGAGTCCCTCCGCGGCGGCCCACACGCCCACGCGGTTGTCGACTCCCCGGGCGGCGAGTCTGGTCCCGTGGAGTTCGTGCAGGCCGCTGGTGAACGTCACCGGGTCGCCGACCTGGACCAGTTCCCGCGCCGTCTCCTCGTCGTCCGCGCCGACGTCGACGAACTGCGCCTCGATGTCCTCGTACTCCTCGGCGCCGTGGTCGCGCAGGTGGATTGCCGTCTGCCCGACGACGCCCTGCACGCCCCCGTCGTCGGTGTGGACGGTCACGTGCTGGCCCTTCGAGACGGTGCGGTCCGCGCCGCCGATGGGCCCGACGCGGAGGAAGCCGTCGTCAGTGACGTCGCGGACGATGAACCCGATTTCGTCGACGTGGCCGGTGAACGCGAGTTCCGGCCCCGACCCGCTCCCCTCGACGACGGCGACGGCGTTGCCGTACGCGTCCGTCCACACCTCGTCGGCGACGTCGGAGACGTAGTCGAGCCAGACGCGCTGACCGCGCGTCTCGAACCCCGAGGGGCTGTGCGTCCGCAGGAGGTCCGTGAGGAACTGCCGTGGCGTGTCGTCCATACGCCGTGTCGTACGACGGTGACGAAATACGTTGTCCCCCCGAAGCCGTCACAACGTTGATACTGCTCGTCGTCGTCTATCTCCCATGGACAAGTTCACCCTGTTCGAGTTGCACGTCCACGACGGCATGGAGTTCAGCGCGACGAACACCGCCCCCGCCATCGGCCGGTCGGCGGACGAGGACGACGAGGAGTACGCGGAACTGGCGGACGTCGTCGACGACGAGACGGAGGAGGACGCCGACGCCGGCACCGACGAGTCGTCGGGCCGGAGCGTTGGGCCGGCGGCCCTGCTCCTCGGCGTCGTCGCCCTCGCCGTCCTCGCCATCGCGCTCCGGAAGTTCAAGGGCTCCGACGCCGACCTTGAAATCGCCGAACTCGACGACTTTAGCGAGGCCCCCGACGAAGAGGAAGCCGAAATCTGAGCGGATGGGGCCTGGTTCGGCGTCCACACGGCGGCTCTCGACGGGTCACGACGTCGCGCTCCCCCTCCAGTGTCGGGCGCGACTCGGCGGCGCAGTCTTCGCCGCGGACTGGGCGCCGCTCCGCGCGACGCTGCCGCCGGACCTGACGCCGCTCCGGGTCGGCGCGCGCCGTGGCGCCGTCGCCGTCGTCGGCATCGACTACCGGCGCGCGGGGACGCTCGAGCCCTACCGCGAGGTGGCCGTCGTCGTCCCCGTCTCGACGGACGGCGTCGCCGGCGTTCCCACCTCGTTCGCCGGTCTCGGCGGCTACGTCGTCGACCTGCCGGTGACGACCGAACCGGCCCGCGCGCTCGGCGACGAGGTGTGGGGCTTCCCGAAGTCCGTGACGGGTATCGAACTCGACGGCACCCCGGGCGACCTCTCGGTCACGCTGACCGACGCGGGCACCCGGGACGTCGAACTCGCCGTCGCTCCGGGCACCGCCCGGGCCCGGCGGCTCCGCCAGCGACTCACCGCCTTCACCTATCTCGGCGACGACCTGGTCGCGGTCCCGGTCGACCTCGACGCCGAGGTCCGGTTCTCACAGACTGCCGAGGGGGTCTCGCTCGCGCGAGGGCGCGGACGCTACGCGACGCTCCTCAGGGACCTCGGCCTCCGCCCGCGGGTGTACGCTCAGTTCGTCGCCTCGCACGCGACGGCCGAGATTCACCCGCCAGAGCGCGTCGACTGACCGGCCGCATCGGACACCATTTTTATCCGCTGCCCGCAACCTCGGCACATGACTCTCTCGAGCGCCCCGGGCAAGGTGTACCTCTTCGGGGAGCACGCCGTCGTCTACGGCGAACCGGCCGTCCCGTGCGCGATCGAGCGACGGGCGCGTGTCCGCGTCGAGTCGCGCGACGACGACCACGTCCGCGTGCAGGCGACGGACCTGAGCCTCGACGGCTTCACCGTCGAGTACCACGGCTCCACGGACGACCGGCCGGACGTCGACGTGGACCGGTCGCTCGTCGACGCGGCGATGGGGTACGTCGACGCGGCCGTCGACCAGGCGCGCGACGCGGCTGACGCGCCCGACGCGGGGTTCGACATCGTCGTCGAGAGCGACATCCCGCTGGGAGCGGGTCTCGGTTCCTCCGCCGCGGTGGTCGTCGCCGGCATCGACGCCGCGACGCGCGAACTCGGCCACCGGCTCCCGCCCGAAGAACTGGCCGACCGCGCGTTCCGGGCGGAGTACGAGGTGCAGGAGGGACAGGCCTCCCGCGCGGACACGTTCTGCTCGGCGATGGGTGGGGCGGTCCGCGTCGAGGGAGACGACTGTCGGGCCATCGACACCCCCGCGCTCCCGTTCGTCGTCGGGTTCGACGGCGGTGCGGGCGACACCGGTGAACTGGTGGCCGGCGTCCGCGCGCTGCGCGAGGAGTACGACTTCGCCGCCGACACCGTCGAGAGCATCGGCGACATCGTCCGCCGCGGCGAGGAACTCTTGGAGGGGTCGGACCCGACCGAGCCCCCGACGGAGGAACTCCTGACCGAACTCGGCCGCCTCATGGACTTCGACCACGGCCTCCTCGAGGCGCTGGGCGTCTCCTCGCGGTCGCTCGACGCGATGGTGTGGGCCGCACGCGACGCCGGCGCGCACGGCGCGAAACTCACCGGGGCCGGCGGCGGGGGCTGTATCGTCGCGCTCGACCCGACGCCCGAGACGCGGACGGCGCTCCGGTTCACGCCGGGGTGTGAGGACGCGTTCCGGGCCGAGTTGGCGAGAGCGGGCGTGCGGGCGGAGGACGACGACGCGGCCGGGAGCGACGGGGAGCGCCGATGACGACGGTTCTCAAACTCGGCGGGAGCGTCGTCACCGAGAAGGACGAACCCGAGCAGGTGGACGAGGCCGCCCTCGCGTGGGCCGCGGACGCCGTCGCCGCCAGTGGCGTCGATCGGTTGGTCGCCGTCCACGGTGGCGGGTCGTTCGGCCACCACCACGCCGCGACCCACGGCGTCTCGACGACCGACGGGACGCACGACCCCGGCGCAGTCGCAGACATCCACGGGGCGATGAAGACGCTCAACCGCCGTGTGGTCGACGCGCTGCTCGCGCGGGACGTCCCAGCCGTCCCCGTCCACCCGCTGTCAGTCGGTGCCCGCGACGGCGACGGGGCGCTGGCGCTCCCGGTCGAGTCGGTCCGGACCCTCCTCGATGAGGAGTTCGTCCCCGTCCTCCACGGCGACCTGGTCGCCCACGCGGGCGAGGGAGTGACCGTCGTCTCCGGCGACGAACTCGTCACGTCGCTCGCGCGGAGCCTCGACGCCGACCGGGTCGGGATGTGCTCGACGGTCCCGGGCGTCCTGGACGACACGGGGGACGTGATCCCCCGCATCCGGGCGTTCGACGATGCGGCCGACGCCCTGGGCGGGTCGGAGACGACTGACGTCACCGGCGGGATGGCCGCGAAGGTCCGGGCGCTCCTGGCCCTCGGCGCGCCCGCGTTCGTGTTCGGCCCGGAGGAACTGGGACTGTTCCTCCGCGGCGACGACGCCGGGACGCGTATCGAGGGGCCGAGTGGCGAGGAGACCGACGCGTAGCGCGGTCAGATGTCGACGCGGAGGCCGTCCGAAGCCATCCGGACGTCGCCGTCGAAGTACTGCTCGACGCGCTGTATCATCTCGCTGTGCTTCCCGCGCGTGTGCGGGTAGAGGTGTGTGAGGTAGACGCGGCCGACGTCGGCCCCCGAGAGCGCCTCGCCCAACTGCGTCGGCGTCGGGTGGTTCGAGACGTCCACCTCGTCGGGGAACGAGCAGTCGTGTGCGAGCATCTTCGCCCCCGAGGCGAAGTTCACCAGTCCGGGGAACGCCTCGCTGTCGCCGCTGAAGACGAACTCGTCGCCGAAGCGGTAGGCGAGACACGGCATCGAGTGGCGCGTCTCCAACCCCTCGACGTCGAATCCCGCGACGGAGAACGACTCGGCACCGACCTCTCGGACGCGGAGGGCCACCCGCCCGTCGAGGTAATCGTGGACGTCCAGCAGGCCGTCGACGAGCGCCTTCGTCCCGACGGGGCCGACCACTTCGAGATGCTCCTCTCCCGCCAGCCACCGCGCCTTCAGGAGGGGGAGGAGGTCCGCGACGTGGTCGAGGTGGTGGTGGGTGAGAAGCACCGTCGAGACGGACTCGTAGCCGGTGTCGGTGGCAGAGAGGCGGTTGAGGACGCCGCTCCCACAGTCGAGGAGGAGGCGTCGTCGCCGCCCCTCGTCGCTCTCGTCGTCGGCATCGCCGTTCTCTCCGTCGCCGGCGACGGGGTCCGACTCGACGAGGAGGCCCGTCTGGACCCGTTCGGGCGTCGGCATCGCGCTCCCGGTACCGAGGAAGGTGACGCGCATACGGGTCGGTCTGCGGGCGCCCCGAAAGGCGTTCTGGTGGAGAGCAAGGTTGATTACGTTCCCCAACAGACGATTTTCATGAATTCCGGAACAAACGGAGGGGAACCGGACCGGTCACGGCCAGTCCGGAGCAGACGGGCGTTCCTCGCCAGCGCGTCGCTGGCCGCGCTCACGGGCTGTACGTTCAACGTCAACGTCGGGGGGGACGGCGGGTCGGGCCAGTCGACGACGGCACCACAGACGGCGACGACGACACCACAGACGGCGACGACGACACCGACAGCCACCGCGACACCGACAGCGACGCCGACGGCCACGCCGACTCCGACGCCGGAAGCGGAGTACGTCATCGTGACGGCAGAACCCGAACCGCGGTACGTCGTCGCGGACGTGGTGACGCCGACGCCCGGCCCGCTCCGGTACCGACTGGAGAACTTCCACCTGTACGTGGTGAGCGCGAACGACGGCGTCTTCGACTCGCCCGACACCGAGGAACTGTACGGGAGCATCGACGTGTACGGCAACGACGGGGCCGCAGACGTCGAACCGACCGCCGGCCTCCGCGAAATCTGGGACCGAAGCTCGAACGACTACGTCGAAATCGGCGAGGGGAACGGCCGCTCGCTGACGCCGGTGTTCGACCCCGTGGTGGAGTTCCCGGCGGGTGTCGACCGGGAGGCGGCGTACATCGCCATCGAGCCGAGTTTCTACGAGGCCGACAAGGGTGCCAACGGAGACGACACGCTGGAGAACTGGGCGCCGAACACGCGGTGGTTCCTGAACCAGGAGCCGACGCAGAGCGGGTACTCGCGCGACACCGGCGAGTCGTGGTTCCGAATCGACATGGACGACGGGGGCACGCACGTCCGACTCTCGTTCGACATCGTCCAGCTGTGAACCGACCGCGGGCGTCGTGACGCCCCCGTAACCGACTTACCCGCCCAGTCCTACCCCCTCACAATGAGCGACGGAGAGTGGGAGTCGGGACGGGCGCTGCTGCACGACGCCGACACGACGTTCGCGTTCGACCCCGGGGTCGTCGACGTCGCCGACGGCGACGTGCTCTCGCTCCTCGAACCTGCCGTCCGCGAGTGGTGGGTCGACCAGTTCGGCGCGTTCGTCCCACAGAACGGCGGCTTCTTCACCCCGCCACAGCGGGAGGCGGTGCCGTTCATCCACGAGCGGAAGAACGCACTCATCTGTGCGCCGACGGGGTCGGGCAAGACGCTCGCCTCCTTCACCGCCATCATCAACGAACTCTTCCGCCGTGACCGCGAGCGCGCCGAGGGGCTGAAGAACTCGGTGTACTGCCTGTACGTCTCGCCGCTGAAGTCGCTCGCGAACGACATCCACCGCAACCTCACCGAACCGCTTGACGGTATCGCCGACCGACTGGGAGAACGAGGGGAGACGTGCGACATCCGCCACGCCATCCGCCACGGCGACACCGACTCTGCCGAGCGACAGAAGATGCTGTCGGAGACGCCCCACATCCTCAACACCACCCCCGAGACCCTCGCCATCCTCCTGAACTCGCCGAAGTTCAAGGAGAAGCTCCGGACCGTCGAGTACGTCGTCGTCGACGAGATTCACTCGCTGGCGGACAACAAACGCGGGACGCACCTCTCGGTGTCGCTCGAGCGGCTGGAGGACCTCGCCCACGAGTCGCCGACGCGCATCGGCTGTTCGGCCACGGTCGAGCCGCTGGAGGCGATGGCGGACTTCCTCGTCGGCCGCGAGGGCGGCGAGCCGCGGGACTGCGAAATCGTCGACACGCGGTTCGTTCGCGACTTCGACCTCCGCCTCGAGTGTCCGACGGACGACCTCATCCACACCCCCTCGGGCGAGGTCCACGGGCGCTTCTACGACCGTCTGCACGAACTCGTCTCCAGCCACACGAACACGCTGGTGTTCACGAACACCCGGTCGGGCGCGGAGCGGGTGTTGCACACGCTCAGAGCCGAGTACGGCTACGACGAGGAGAACTCGGGCTGTCACCACGGCTCCCTCTCGAAGGAGCGCCGACAGGCGGTGGAACAGCGGTTGAAGAGCGGTGACCTCGACGTCGTCACCACGTCGACGTCGCTGGAACTGGGCATCGACATGCCCCACATCGACCTCGTGGTGCAGGTGGGGTCGCCGAAGTCGGTCGCGAGCCTCCTCCAGCGGGTCGGCCGCGCGGGACACCGACTCGGCCAGGTCGTCGAGGGCCGCGTCGTCGCCCTCGACCGGGACGAACTGGTCGAGTGTACGGTCATGCTGCGGAAGGCGACCGAGGGGTTCGTCGACCGCGTCTTCGTCCCGGAGAACGCACAGGACGTCGCCGCACAGCACGTGTACGGCATGGCCATCAACGGAGTGCGACGCGAGGCGGACGTGAAGGAGACGCTCCGGCGCGCGTACCCCTACCGAGACTTCACCGACGAGGAGTGGGAGCGTCTCATGAGCTACCTCACGGCCGACTACGAGGGACTGGAGGAGAAGAACGTCTACGCGAAGGTGTGGCGCGACACCAACGACCCCCCCGACGGCGACCACCACTACGAGGAGTTCCCCGTGGGAGAACCGCTCGTCGGCAAGCGGGGGCGGATGGCCCGCGTCATCTACATGACGAACCTCGGGACCATCCCCGACTCGTTCTCCTGTGACGTCCTCGTCCGCGGCAGCGACGAGTGGGTAGGGAGCCTCGACGAGAACTACCTCGACACGCTCGAGAAGGGCGACGTGTTCGTCCTCGGCGGGTCGAACTACGAGTACCGCTACCGCCGCGGGTCGAAGGTGTACGTCGACCCCACCTCGAAACGTCCGACGGTCCCCTCGTGGTTCTCCGAGCGCCTGCCGCTGTCGTACGACTTGGGGCGGGAGCTCGCGTCGTTCCAGGGCGAACTGCTCGAACGACTCGCGAGCGGCGGTCGGCCCGCCGTCCGCGAGTGGCTCCGAGAGTTCCCGCTCGACGAGAACTCGGTGCGGGCCGTCGCCCGGATGTTCGACGAACAGGTCCGGTACGCCGGTCCCGAGTCCGTCTCGACCGACGCGCGACTCAGCGTCGAGGAGGTGAAAGACAGAGGAGAGTACCGCCGGCACTACCACGTCCACTCGCTCTACGGCCGGCGGTTCAACGACGGCCTCTCCCGGCTCGTGGCGTACCACTGTTCGCGGCGGGCGAACGCCAACGTCCAGGTCACCGTCGCCGACAACGGGTTCACCGTGTCGATGCCGCTCAACCGGAAGGTCGACGTCGCGGGACTCGTCGAGAGCCTCGACCCCGACCAGGTCGAGTCGGACCTCCGGGCGGCGCTGGAGGGGACGGACCTCCTCAAACGCTACTTCCGCATCAACGCGACGCGCTCGCTGATGATACTCAAGCGGTACAAGGGGTACGAGAAGAGCGCGGCCCAACAGCAGGTGTCGAGCGAGATGCTGCTGTCGTTCGCCCAAGAGCTCGAGTCGTTCGCGGTGATGGAGGAGACGTACCGCGAGATACTCGACGACAAACTGAACCTCGACGCTATCGTCGACTTCCTGACGGCCGTCCAGGGCGACGAGGTGTCGGTCGAGGCCCGGGAGTCGGAGACGCCCTCCCCGCGGGCGTTCGGCCTGGCGACGCTCATGGCGAGCGACGTCGTCCTCGCCGAGGACGAGAGTCAGGTGCTCCAGGAGTTCCACGAGCGGGTGTTGGCCGCCCTCGACGACGTCGGCGACGCCGACGACCCGGCGGACACGAGCGTGAGCGAACTGGAGCAGGACTAGCCTCGGCCTACTCGAGGAGGAGTTTCAGCGCGACGAAGACGACGATTCCGATGAAGACCGCGACGCCGTAGCGGTAGAAGAGTCCGCCGTCGAGGCTCGCCGCAGTGATACCCGCGATGGAACCCGCGATGGCCCCCATCACGGCGCGCCGGACCTGTTGATTGTCCTGCCAGGTTGACTTCAGTCCCATGTCTCCGACGTTCGGCAGGTCTCGGTATCAACGTCTCGGTGTCGCTCCCCGAACGACTGTCGTGACTCCGTGGGATTCTGTCCGTACGTATCGAACGTGATGTACTAGACCAAAGCGTTATGTGACTCTCCGAGATACCGTTCTCCTGACGAACCGAAGCCTCCGGGGACGAGGGGAGATTCGAGACATGGCACTTAGCAACCGGTATCGACAGCTCGCGGCTCTCATCGATACGCTCGAGTCGCACGGGATCAGCGTACAGCAGGCCGAACCACTCGACAACGGGGAGGACATGGACGCGTCCGACGGCGGGTTCGCGGTCCAGTTGCGCGTCGAACTCCCGGCCGACGACACCGTCGACCCGTTCCCCGTCGGCCGGCCCGAGAGCGCCGAGAGGTCGGTCCCGTCGCCGGAGTCCCCGGCGAGAGGGCCGGTCGGCGTCAATCTGGCCGCGGCGGACACCGAGACGGCGGACGGGGACGTCCACCCCATCGTCGACGGGGGCGCCACGACCCACCGCGACGACGCGAGTGGACGCCCTGACCCCGACAGCCACGGGACCGACCGAGACGAAGGGGCCGACGTCGACGCCGCCGGTGGAGGGACAGCCACCGACACGGCTCACGAGACGCAGGCCACGGCAACGGCGGCAGCCGTCACCGACACGGCCGACGACGACCAGGTCGAGGCCGCGGGGGAGGACACCTCCGTGGACGACACTGCCGTCCCGTGTACGCACCCCGACTGCGAGCGGACGTTCGACACGGAGCGCGGGATGAAGATTCACCGGACGAAGGCCCACTCGCTCTCCGAACTCGCCGACACGGGGGGCCAGACCGTCCACCGCGACCCCGAGGCACTCGCACGCGTCTACGACGAGCACGAGACGTTCGCGGAGATGACGGAGGCGCTCGACGTCGACGTCGGGGCGCAGGCGGTCCGCAAGCAGATGATCCGGCACGGCATCCACGAACCGGGGTCGGGCGACCCGAACAGTGATGCGGACGCCGACAGCGTCGACGAGCGCCCTGACAGTGACGCAGCCGACGAGGGTGAGGGTGAGGGCGACGCCCACGCCCCCGACCCGTCGGCGTCGGCACCGCGCGACTGCGAGACGGACGCGTCGCTCGACACCGACGACGACACCCCCGTCGCCGACAGGCTCCCGGACCTCGACCTCCCGGGGTCGCTCTCGACCGAGGAGCTCCAGGCCGCCGTCGAGGAGGCGAACACGCTCTACGACGTCCAGCGCGCCCTCGAACTCGACCAGGAGACGGCGCGGAACGTCCTCACCGAGTACGACCTCCTCGAACTGGTCTCGGGGCGGGCCGCCGCGTTCGGCGACCGTGAGGCGCTGAAGGCGGAAATCGGCCAGCGCATCCGCCGGACGGCCACCTGACCGGTGTCGCCGCTCAGGACTCGAGCCAGGTCTCGTGGAGGTGGACCCACTCGACCCCGTTCGGCGTCTCCGCGGCGCGGCGGAACAGCACCGTCGCGACGCGTCCGGTCCGTTCGTCTCCCATCGACTGCCACTCCTCGTACGTCCCCAGACAGCTCTCCTCGCCGACGTGTCGCGGTTCGAACGCCGACGTCTCCACCGTGACGTCGTCGTGGGCGCCGTGGGCTTCGAAGACGTCGGTCGCGATGCCGTCGCGCGTCCGGGTCAGCCCCGACGGCTGGACCATCCGGAAGTCGTCCGCGAGCACGTCGACGAACCGTGACAGTTCCTCGCGTCGCTGAGGGAGTTCGCCGACGAACCACAGTTCGAAGAAGGCGTGGAGTTCGTCGACCTCTCTCGCACACCGCTCGACGAGCGAAGCGTCGGCCTCGGTCATAGTCGCCGAACGTCCCCGTCCGCCTTCAGTGCTCTCTCTCGTCAGTCCGCCCGTTCGACGTGCTGACTCGCGCGCGCCCACGCGAGCATCTCCGCGTAGAACGGCTCCGAGGAGAGCGCGTTTGCGTCGCCGACGAGGACGAGTGCCTTCTTCGCGCGCGTGAGCGCGACGTTCACCCGCCGGTGGTCCTCGAAGATGGGTCCGTCGAGCGTCCCGCTCGCGACGAACGAGATGACGACGACTTCCTTCGCAGAGCCCTGGAACCGGTCGACGGTGTCGACGGTCACGTCCACCCGTCGGCTGATCTCCGCCACCTGCGCACGGAACGGGGCGATGACGCCGATGTCGTCCGGGTCGACCCCGCTGTCGAGGAACGACTCGACCACTTCGGCGACGCGGTCAGCCTCGACGGGGTTCGCGTTCCCCTCGCGGCGGCCGCCGGGGTCGACGAACGACACCCGGTCCCGGAGTGCCGGCGGGAGGCGGCCGGGGTCGACCCCCGGCAGGTCCGCGAGGCGCTGGGCGGCGACGGCCCCCGAGGCCGGACGTAGCTGATTGTCGTAGAACTGCTTCGACGAGAACGCCTGGATGCGCTGGGCCATCCGGTACTGCCGGTCGAGCATCACCGACGCCTCGGGGTAGCGCTCGACGAGACGCTGGAAGAGCGACGTCTGCAACTCCGTCTCGGCGCGGACCACCGGCGGCAGTTGCTTGTGGTCGCCGACGAGGACGAACCGGTCGGCGAGGTTGATGGCGGCGAGCGTCCCGGGTTCGGTCAACTGCGACGCCTCGTCGACGAGTGCGACGTCGAACGCCTGCTCGCGGAGCGCACGCGACCCGCAGGCGGCGGTGGTCGCCGCGACCACCGGGGCGTCTCGGAAGGCCGCCGCGAGTTCGTCGGGGTCGCCACGCCGCTCGAGTCGGATGTCGTGCATGTCCTCGCGGACGCCCGTCTCGCTCCCCACCCGAACCGCGTCCTCGAACCCCTGGTCGCGGAGGGCTTCGAGCGCGTTGTCGACCGCGCGGTTGGTGAACGCCGACAGGAGGACCCGGTCGCCGCGCTCGACGAAGGCGCGGACGGTCCGGGCGATGGTGTATGTCTTTCCGGTACCGGGCGGGCCGTGGACGAGCGCGAGGTCCTCGGCGTTCACCGCGCGGTTCACGGCCGCGTTCTGCGAGTCGTTGTTGTCGACGTAGGTCCGCTCGTCGTCGCGGAACTCGGGGTCGGTTCGTCCGAAGAGGACGTCCTTCCGGCGCTCGTCACCCTTCAGCAGGGCGTCGTGGAGTGCGGTGAGGAGCCGCGAGATGGTGATTTCGGAGGGGTAGACGTCCAGCCGTCGGAGTTCGACGGGTTCGTCCGTCGTCACGACCACCTCGCTCCCGAGTCGCTCGATGCGACAGAGTTCGGCGTGGCCGCGGACGGGGTCGCCGTCGGAGGCGAGCGCGACGTCCCCCTCGCGGAGTTTCGAGACGGCGTCGCTTGCCTTCCGGGCGCGGAGTTCCCACCGGCCGTCGTCGCGCTCGCGCTCGCCGAGCGGGTCGAGGTCCACGAGCGCCCGGTCGTCGGCCGCCCGTTCCTCCCCGCTCTGCTCCCACAGTTTCCGGTACTCGCGGTGGACTGCCCGGCGCTCGGCCTCCAGGTCGGCGTAGGTCCGGTCGAAGTACGCGAGTTCCTCGTCGGGAATCGCGGACCCGACCTGCCCCGCCTTCGACTCCTGGTCGAGACGGCCCGAGACGACCATGCAGGTGTCCTGCTCGAAACAGTACTCGCACTTCGCGTTGGCCTCGTAGCCGGTGGGGACGCCAGTCGCGTGCTCCATCGCGGCGATCTCGTTCCGTGTCCGCACGACGTACTTCAGGAGGCCGGGACCGATGGAGAAGTCCTTCGCCGGCGAGAGGTCGCCGCTCTCCTCGGTGCGTTCGAGTGCCGTGTTCTTGGTGTAGAGGAGCGTCCCCGTGTCGGGAGCCTCCTCGCCGGAGTCGGCGAGCATCAGCGCGTAGGCAGCGGCCTGAATCTTGTCCTGGAAGCGTGGGTCGCGCTTGAGGTTCTTGCCCGTCTTCAGCTCTACGGGCGACCCGCGCCGGATGGCGTCGGCCCGACCCTTCATGCCGAACGTCGGCGAGATGAGCGTGTACTCCGAGCGCCACTCGTCCTCCTCCGAGAGCGTCCCCTGTGCCAGCCACCCCTCGATGGCGGCGGCGTTGCGCCGCACCTCGTCCGCCACCTTGGTCGCGTCCCTGCCGAGCAGGCCGATGTCGAGGCCCGCTTCCGCGACGCGCTCTCGAATCGACTCCTCCAGGTCGACGCCGCGGAGGAGGTCCCCGAACACCTCGTGGACGATGGTCCCCTTGACGACGGGGTAGTTCAGCGGGACGCCTGAGAGCTTGTTCAGGTAGTACATCCGCGGGCACTGTACCCACGAGCGGACGTCGGTCACGTCGACGAGGAAGTCCGGTTCGAGCACGACGTACGAGTCGCCCGACGTCGAGTAGGTCGTCTCCCCGCGGAACTCCTTCTCGTCGGCGTCCGTCACCAGGAGGTCCATCCCCGGTTCGGCGTAGTCGGCCGTCTCCGTCCACTTGCCCCAGAGCGTCACGCCGAGCGAGTCGCGGTCGTCGGGCCGGACGGTGAGTTCGACGAGGTCGCTCTCGCCGTACTGCGTGTTCACCGTCTTCACGTCGCCGACCTCGAGGATTCGACCGCGAACGTTCACGACCGCTCCACGCCCCCGACGAGTAAAAAGCCTGGTTTCGACCGGTCAGCGGAGTTTGAAGTAGAGCCAGCGCCAGACGCTCAGGCCGACGACGCCGACGACGAGCGTGACGCCGAAGAAGACGGCGAGCGGGACGAGTCGCCCCATCAGGGGGCCGTTGGAGTCGAACGGGAGTGCCACTCGGAGCACGATGCCGATGACGTCGGCGACGACCCACGACCGTATCGCGAGCGGGATGGCGGCTTTGGCCGACTCCGCGGCCCCCGCCGAGTACGCGCCCACGAGTGGCGCGGCGACGACCCAGCCGACGAGGAAGGGAAGAAGCGTCAGTGCGAGTCCGACCGGGTTCTCCGTGAGGTACGCGACGCCGTTGTGTCGTGCCGTCCCGAACGACAACAACAGCGCGAGTACCAGTACGTCCCCAACGGCCAGGGGCAACGCGGCCGTGACGATGCGCCCGTCCAGGAACGACCCTGTCGAGGTTGCCATACGCGGTTCTTCTGTGGGGTGCCTCTTGGCTTCCCCGGTTCAGTCTGGCGACTCGGGCACCCGGCCGGCGACGACGTAGCCGAACCCGCCGCGGACGACGCGCGCCGAGAGACCCTCCCGTTCGAGAAAGCGTGCCAGGTCGTCCGGCGTCGAGAACGTCGAGTCGAAGCCCACCGCGTGTTCGAGGCCGACGAGCGCCCGACCCCGGAGCGTCGAGGGGTCGAAGTCGGAGACGACGACCACGCCACCGGGTGCGACGACACGCCGTGCCTCGGCGACGAGCGCACGCTGGTCGCGGACGTGGTGGAGCGCGTCGGCGACGACGACGGCGTCGACGGCGTCCGTCTCGACCGGGAGTCTGGTCGCGTCCGCCGCGAGACACGCGTGTCCCCGTCTCCGGGCGACGTCGAGCATCCCCACCGACCGGTCGACGACGACGACGCCGTGTTCGTCGTCGCCGGATGTGACGACGCCCGACAGCGCCCGTGCGATTCGTCCGGTCCCGCCGGCGACGTCGAGGACCGTCCCGACCGGACGGTGTGACAGCGACAGGGCGTCCGACAGCGCCGCCCCGTTCCCGGGCGGCATCAGGCGGTCGTACAGTGGGGCGACGCGGTCGAAGAACCGGACGTCGCCGGGTCCGTGGTCGAGCATACCGGCGAGTCGAGGGCGAGCGAGGAGAAGCTTTGCCCCGTCCGGTCCGGTCGATACCCCGATGGCTGGGGAGGGTCGCGTGCGGGACGGGGGAGGTGGCCGCTCCTCCGACGGGGTGGACGGGACAGGAGGAGTGGCCCCGGTCTACTCCCGACGGAGCACGACGAGGACTGCGAGAGTGAGCGCGACGAGGGTCACGCCGAGACCGAAGCCGGGGAACCGCGTCGACGTCGACATCGGGGAGGTCGACGTGGCGGAGCTGGCCGGTTCGACGACGGTGATGGTCGCGGTCCGGTCGTCGACGCGGGCCGTGTACGTGCCGGGCTGGACGATGTTGTAGACGAACTCGACGACCGTCTCACCGCCGGCCGGGACGGTGACGTTCCGGGTGTTGACCACCTCGCCGAACAGTTCGAGTTCGACCGTGTCGGTGTCGGCTTCCGACTGTGGGTTCGACACGGTCACCAGGATAGTCGCTTGCCTGTTCGTGGTGATTCGGGACGGCCGGGCCTCGACGTCGGTCACCACGGTGTCGTCGCCGGTCAGGTCGTCGGTGTCCGCAGTGCTGGTCACGGTCTTCACGACGGAACTGGAGTTCGGCTCCGGCGTCGGTGTCGACGTCGCGGACGGGGGTGGGGTCGGTGTGGCCGTGGAGGTGGGCGTTTCGGTCTCCTCGTCCTCGAAGAGGTCGAACACGCCACCACCGCTACCGCCACCGCCGCCACCACCGCCGCTACTCCCGCCGTCGTCGTCCGACGGGTCGCTTGACGTCGCTGTCGGCGTGGGGGTCGTCGTCTGCGTTCCGGTCGTCCCGTTCGTCGGTGTCTCGGTCGGTGTGGCCGTCTGCGTCGGCGTCTCCGTCCGCGTCGACGTCGGACTCGTGGTCGGCTCTTCGGCCGGTTCTTCGGTCGGTGCCTCGGTCGGGGTCTCCGACGACGTCGGTGTCCCGGTCGGAGTCGCCGTCGGCGTCTCGGTCGGTGTGGCCGTCTGCGTCGGCGTCTCGGTCGGAGTCTCCGACGACGTCGGGTCCTCGGTGAGGGTCGCCGTCGCTGTCGGAGTTGGCGTCGCTGTCGGTGTCGCTGTCGGAGTTGGCGTCGCTGTCGGTGCCGGCGTCGGGGTCGGGGTGGGCGTCTCCGTGGGGGTCGCCGTCGGCGTCTCGGTCGGTGTCGCCGTGGCAGTCGCCGTCGGCTCGACGGTGTCGACCTGTGCGAGGGACGTCGTAGAACCGGACGACGCGACGCTCGGAGGGCTGAACGCCGAGAGTACGACGAGCGTGACGACGAGTCCGGCGACGATAGGGGTGCGACTACGTATCATGCGTGAGGACCGCCCACTGCGCGTGGTGGAATGGCCGTCTCTCTCCTCTTTTAAATCACCCTCGTTATTATCGGCAATCATATATTTCAAGCAGACAGTCAGTATCGAGCGAACGTGAAAGACGCCCACAACCCCCTCGTCTCGGTCCTCCCACGGTGCCGTCCCACGCGCTTCGCGCCGCCGCCACTCGCACGCTGGGCCAGGCGGGGTCGTGATGGACCGTCCCCACGGGAGGCTGCCGGCAGGTCCGTCGGGTTTGGGTGACCGAGGGAAAGACACAGGCCGCTCGTCGTGCTGTGCTCGGTATGGAGTACGCGTTCCTCGGCTGGCACGACGGTCACGGAGGAGGGGGAGAAGACGGGTCGCGACTCCGACTCGACTACCGCGGGTTCGCCTACGCCGGCAAGTTCGTCACCTCGTCGACGGGTGTGGCGGTCGTCCGCGACCCGACGGACCCACTCGACGTCGACGTGGGGGTGGACGGACCCCCACAGATCGGCGACCCGACGGTCGTCGCCGCCGTCGCGTTCAACGAGGACCGGACGGACGCTGAGACGCTGTGGCTCCGGTACGTCACCGTCCGGACGGACCGCCGGGGAGAGGAACTCGGGCCGCGACTCGTCGCGTTCGTCTGCGACCGGGCCCGCGAACGCGGCTACGAGCGGTGTCGCATCGCCGTGAACAACGTCTTCTCCTACGAGGCGCTCTCGAAGGTCGGGTTCGCCTACACGGGCCGGGAGACCGGCCTGGCCGAACTCGTGCTGGACCGCGACTTCGACGGGAGCGGCGTCGACGCCGACACCTACCAGCGCGGCCTGGACGTCTTCCGTGCCCGGGACCTGAGTGCCGAAGAGCGGACCTTCCTGGCGTCGCGGGAGGGAGCGGGCCCACCGGAAGGCGTCGGCGCTCTCGGCGAGGGCGACGAGTGAGGTTTCTGCGCGAGCCGTGAAGCCATCCGGGCATGGTCCCCCTCCAGTTCGGTCTCCCCGGCGGTCCCGAACTCCTGCTACTCGGCCTGCTCCTCCTGGTCGTCCCGTTCGTCCTGGCGTACTGGGTCTACACCGACGCCGAGCGACGCGGCGAAGACGACGCGGCGTTCTGGGCGCTCGCCGTCGGCGCGCTGACGTATCTGACGTTCTTCGGCGGCCTGCTCGCCGTCGTCGTCTACCGCTGGCAGCGCGACGACCCCGACCGGAGGACGGTCTGAGGTCAGTCCCGCCGCCGACGGCCGCGACGCCGTGTCGTTAAGACGTTCCGCCTCGACACCCCGACAATGGGAAACGCAGACCTCCGCAGCCTCGCAGCCCTCACGGACGTCGCGTGGGACGACATCTCGGGGAGTGTGGTCGCCGTCGACGCGCACAACTGGCTCTACCGGTATCTGACGACGACGGTCAAGTGGACCCGCGACGAGGTGTACACGACAGACGAGGGCGAGGAGGTGGCGAACCTCGTCGGTCTCGTCCAGGGCCTGCCCAAGTTCTTCGAACACGACCTCGTGCCCGTCTTCGTCTTCGACGGCGGCGTCACCGACTTGAAGGACGACGAGGTGGAGAAGCGTCGGGAGGCGAAGGAGAAGGCCCGAGAGCGACTCGAAGACGCCAGAAAACGCGGCGACACCGTCGAGGCGGCCCGCCTCGAAGCCCGGACCCAGCGGCTCACCCCCGTCATCCAGGAGACGACGCGCGAACTCCTCTCGCTCCTCGACGTGCCGTACATCGAAGCGCCCGCCGAGGGCGAGGCGCAGGCGTCGTACATGGCGCGGACGGGTGACGTCGACTACGTGGGGAGCGAGGACTACGACACCCTGCTGTTCGGCGCACCCTACACCCTCCGCGGCCTGACGAGCAAGGGCGTCCCCGAGTTGATGAGCCTCGAGGCCACTCTCGAGGAGAACGACCTCACGTGGGAGCAACTCGTGGACGTGGCAATCCTCTGTGGCACCGACTTCAACCAGGGCATCAGAGGCGTCGGACCGAAGACGGCGGTGAAGGCGGTCAGGGAACACGGCGACCTCTGGGGCGTCCTCGACGCGCGTGGCGACCACATCCCGAACGCGGACCGCGTCCGCGACCTCTTCTTGGACCCGCCGGTGACTGACGACTACGCGTACGACGTCGACATCGACCCCGACGTCGAGGCCGCCCGACGCTACGTCGTCGAGGAGTGGGCGGTCGACGCGAGCGAGGTCCAGACGGGGTTCGAGCGAATCGAGGAGTCGCTCGTCCAGACTGGTCTCGACCGCTGGACCTGAGTCGCGACGCGACGCGTCAGACCGCGGCCTTCACCACGTGGACGGGGACGTCGGCCATGCGGACGACGCGCTCGGTCACGCTCCCGACGAGACGGCGGTACTCGTCGTCCCGCCGCTCGGTCCCCATCACGACGAGGTCCGCGCCGACCACCGGAATCGCGTCGAGGATAGCCTCGTGCGGCGACCCCTCGACGACGTGCTGTTCGACGGGGACACC
Source organism: Salinigranum sp. (assembly GCF_041641895.1). Taxonomy (NCBI): domain Archaea; kingdom Methanobacteriati; phylum Methanobacteriota; class Halobacteria; order Halobacteriales; family Haloferacaceae; genus Salinigranum; species Salinigranum sp. The sequence continues at coordinate 19,974 of NZ_JBEPXO010000006.1, forward strand.
CCCGTCGGTGGCGCGGGCGGCGGCCGTTTCGAGCGCCCTCGTGCCGTGCGACTCGAGGGCGTGTTCGACGCCCTCGATGGCGTCGATACCCGCGTAGTGGTTCACGATGTCCGTGTCGACCACGTAGAGCAAGTGGAGGGTCGCGTCGTACCGTTCCGCGAGGTCGAGCGCGTGGTCGACGGCCAGTTCGGACCCGGCGCTCCCGTCGGTGGGCAGGAGGATAGTCTGGTACATCGCGAACGCCCGTACGACAGCCGGCCACAAAACACGAACGACCGCTTCCCGTCGGCTGAGATGTGACGAATCGACGCGCCGAGTCGCCGGGACGGGGTCAGGAGACGTCGTCGATGGCGTCGAGGACGAGGTTCGCACCGAGGTCGACCTCCCGTTCGGTCACGTCGAGCGGTGGGAGGACACGGAGCGTCTTGTAGCCACAGCCGAGGGTGAGGAGGCCGCGGGCCAGCGCTGCCTCCTGCACCGCGTCGCGTCGCTCGGCCGTGTCGAACTCGACAGCGAGCAGCAGTCCCAGTCCCCGGACGTCCTCGACGACGGACCGGTCGGCGTCCGCGAGCAGTTCGACGAACTGGGTGCCCCGGGCAGTGGCGTTCGAGAGGAGGTCGCGGTCCTCGATGACGTCGATGGTGAGCGCTCCCTGTGCGGCGGCGACGAGGTCACCCGCACCCCACGTCGACGAGAGGCGGCCCTCCTCGTCGGGGAACAGTTCCTCTCGACCGACGGTCGCCCCGACCCGGAGCGCCTTGGCCGAGCAGAGGAGGTCCGGTTCGAGCGCCGAGTGATCCGAGGCCCACCACTCCCCGGTCCGGCCGAGGCCGGTCTGTATCTCGTCGGCGACGAGGGTGACGTCGTGTTCCTCGACGAGGGCAGCCACCTCGTCGGTGAACGCCTCGCTCGGGAAGCGGTAGCCGCCCTCTCCCTGGACGGGTTCGAGGACGACGTACGCGACTTCCTCCGGGGGGAGGTGTCCCCGGTCGGGGTCGAGTTTCCGGCGCAGCCGCGACGTCTCCCCCTCCTCGACGAAGAACCCACACGAACACGTCTCGGGCGTGCACGTCCGGTCGTCGCAGAAGGGGACGTCGACGACCCCGGCCACTTCGGGGAAGTGCCGGCGGTACTTCTCTTTCGAGCGGTTGAGCGAGAGCGCCCCGAGCGTCCGACCGTGGAAGGCTCCCTCGAACGTGACGCCGTGTTTCGCCCCGCCCGAGTCGTCGTAGGCGACCTTGATGGCGTTCTCGATCGCTTCCGCTCCCGAGTTCGAGAGGAACACGGTGTCCATCCCGTACTGGTCGGTGAGACGCGTGAGGCGGTCCATCAACCCGGCCGGCCCGGGGACGTCCTGCTCGTCCGGGAGGTGGTGGCCGCCGGCGACGTAGAAGTCCTGTCCCGCGACTTTCAGGGGGTCGACGAGGTCGAACTCGCGGAGTCTGTTTAGGAGGTCGGGGTTGTTGTAGCCGAGGGGGGCGGCCGCGACGTGGCTGGTGAAGTCCATGAGGACGTTGCCGTCGACGTCGGTGCAGAACGGGCCCTCGGCGGGGGCGGTTCGGTCCCAGACGAAGTCGTACACGTAGGTACTGAGCGCGGCCGTCGACTGGTGGTAGTCGACCCACTCCGCCGCACGCGTGCCGGGGAACCCGTCCACCCGCGGCTCCGCCGTCTCTCGATTCATGGCCGTGCTACGCCCAGGGTGTTCAAAAGCGGTTCGCTGGGCGGTCCTCACCTCCCTTCGGTCACACGAGCGTCACGAGCGCGGTTGCCACCCCGCTGGCGACGAGCAGGACGACCGACCACCAGGCGACGGCACGGGTGAACGAGTCCGGCCCGGCCAGAGCCAGCGCCGTCTTGACTAGCACGCTCGCCGTCGTGGCCAGGAGGACGGCGACCACCGCGCTCTGTCCGGTGACGCTCCCTCCACGGTAGAGGAGGACCGCCGTCGTCGTCGCGCCCGCAGAGGAGACCAGTCCCGAGACGAACGAACTCACGTACAGGCCGGCCGTCCCGAACGCCGTCTGGGCGGCCGTTCCCGCGGCGAGGATGAGGAGGAAGACGGCACCGAAGCCCAGCGCGTTCCGGAGCGAGAAGGGGCTCCCGAAGTCCAGTTCGACCGACTCGTGTCGGTTCGCCGTCAACAGCGCGACGAGGACCGCCCCGAGGACGAACGTGCCCAGCGGGACCACGGCCGCGAACAGCGGCGACGGCAGCGAGAACGCCAGCGTGATGACGAGGTTACGGACGGCCATCGCCGCGTCGGCGAGGAGGACGGCCGCGACGGCGAACGCTTCGAGTTCGGGTCGACGCCGGACGTGGTCGAGGGTGCTCCCGACCACCGCAGTGGAGGAGGCGAGGCCGCCGAAGAAGCCCGTCACGACGACGCCGATGCCGCCGTAGGTCCGGACGACGGTGTAGTTGACGAAGCCGATGCCGGCGACGGTGACGACCATGAGCCACGCGATGCGCGGTTCGAGCGTGACGCTCTGGACGGTGATGTCGCCGGCGGGGAGGAGCGGGAAGACGACGAACGCGAGGATGGCGAACTCGGAGACCGAGCGGAGTTCGTCCCGCGTGAGCGCCCCGGCGAAGTCGTGGAGTTCACGCTTCAGCACGAGGAGCAACGACGAGACGACGGCGACGGTGACACCGGCCAGGACGAACTCCATGAGCACGAGTGCCCCGACGCCGTACGCGACGAGGAGCGAGGCGGCCGTCGTGAGGTGGAGCGACCCCTCCTCACGGAGAGCGGCGAGCGACAGCGACGCGGCCTGGACGACGACGAACAGCCCTCCGACGAGGAAGGCCCCCTCGAACCCCGTCTCACGGGCGACGAGGGTGAAGACGCCGCCGGCGAGGCCGGTGAGCGAGAACGTCCGCATCCCCGCGTCGATGTCCGACCACTCCCGTTCGAGACCGAGGAACAGTCCGAGCAGGGCGGCGAGGATGAGGAGCACCGCCGGCTGGACCAGCAACTCCTCCACCACGATGTCGACCTGCGCCGGGGTGAACATATGAGTACACTCATCACAGTAGAGTATATACTGTTCCCCGCCGCCGTCTGACCGACCAGCGGCAGGTGCGAGCGGAGGTAGCTTCAAGTGACGCGCTGGTGGAGTGAGAACGATGTCCCTCCTCGGTCTCGAGCGAGCGCGACTCGGGTGGTGGTTGCTCGGCGTCGTGCTCGCGACTGCAGTCGTCTTCGTGGTCCACGCGTTCGTCGGCACCTTCGTCTTCGGCCTGTTCCTCTACTACGCGACACGGCCCATCTACCGCCGACTCAGTCGGCGCATCCGCCCGGCGAGCCTCGCCGCGGCAGTCTCGTTGTTCGCGCTCGCGCTGCCGGCGATTCTCTTGGTCCTGTACGCCCTCGCCATCGTGGTCCAGCAGGCCGTCAGATACACCAACAGCGGCCTGCTCGACCTCTCGCAGTACCCCATCGACCAGGAGCTGCTGAACGCCATCACGGACCCGGAGCGACTCCTCGAGGTCGACCCCTCGTCGTATCTCTCCGCCGAAGTCGTCGGCCAGCTCACCCGGTCGCTCTCGTCGGCGGTCGACACCCTCGCGTTCTTCGGCATCGGCGCGGTCCACCTGTTCGTGATGATCGCGCTGGCGTTCTACCTGCTCCGCGACGACCGCCGGCTGACGAACTGGGCGCTCTCGACGTTCGGCGACGAGCGGGGCGTCGTCCTCGCGTACGGGGCCGCCGTCGACCACGACCTCAAGGCCATCTTCTTCGGCAACATCCTCAACGCCGTCCTCACGGGGACCATCGGCGTCATCGCGTACACCCTGCTCAACGTGTTCTCGCCGGCACCGGAAGTGACCGTCCCGGCGGCGGCGCTGGTCGGCCTCCTCGCCGGCGTCGCCAGCATCATCCCCGTGGTGGGGATGAAGCTCGTCTACGTCCCCGTCGCGCTCTACATGGCCGTCGTCACGCTCCTCGTCGACCCACAGCTGCTGTGGTTCGTCGCCGCCTTCGTCGTCATCTCCTTCGTCGTGGTCGACACCATCCCGGACCTCGTCCTCCGCCCGTACGTCTCGGGCCGGAGCCTCCACGTCGGGAGCGTGATGATCGCGTACACGTTCGGCCCGCTCCTGTTCGGGTGGTACGGCATCTTCCTCATGCCGATGCTCCTCGTCCTCGTCTTCCACTTCGCCCGTATCGTCCTGCCGGAACTGGTCCAGGGACGGGACATCCAGCCGTTCGCGCTCGACCCGGCGGTCGACCCGGTGGTCGGACAGTCGTCGCTGCCGGCGGATGCGACGGTGTCGGCGGACGGTGAGGGCGTCGGCAGCGACGTCGACGACGCTACCGACACGGAGGAGCGCGGTGGCGAGAACGGGGACAAGCGAGACGGGTCAGACCGGACTGGCGAGTCCGACGGGTGACGCTTCCGTGACCGGGTAGGTCACTCGCCGAAGGATTCGTCGACGTACTGGGCTTCCCAGTCCTTCCGGGCGCGAATCTCCCGGCGACCACGGCGTGTCAACGTGTAGAAGTTCGTCCGTCTGTCTCGCTGACCTTTCTCGACGAGACCCTTCTCGACCAGGGTGTCGAGATTCGGATAGAGCCGTCCGTGGTGTATCTCCTTCTCGTAGTAGTCCTCGAGTTCCTCCTTGATGGCGAGTCCGTGGGGCTCGTCCAGCCCGGCAATCACGTAGAGGAGGTCACGCTGGAACCCTGTCAGATCGTACATTATTATCTTCGATATTATACTTCGAGTGCGAGACGAATAAGTGTATCGAATTTCTGGTATATCACGGACGATTGACATCGCACGTCCGGCGGTGACGAGGGGTCGAAGCGGACCGACCCACGAGTGACACCCCTGACAGACCAATGTCGGATGGGTGACGGGTGCCGGCACCGGAGGACACTTCACCTGTCGACGCGTCTACACGGACATGGAAGAGACCCTGTTCAAGTCCGAATCGGCACAGTCGCGCGCAGAGATCGCAACCTACCTCCGAACCGTCGCCGACCGCCTCGACGCCGACGGGGAGGTCACGCTCTCGGCGGGGGAGCAGTCACAGACGCTCTCGGTGCCCGCACGGCCCGTCTTCGAGGTCAAAGTCGAACGCGAGACGTCGTCGAGTGGTGCGGCAGAACTGAGCCTCGAACTCGAACTCGAGTGGGACGAAGGCGCGAGCGACACGGACTCGTCGCTCGACGTGTCGTAGCGTCGAAAAGGAAAGCAAGCCACGCGAAAATCGCGTGATGCTTGCCGCCCTGAATTGGTCCCCGCTGACGCTTCGGCCCTCCAAAGCGAAGCGTCACTCCCACGTAGCCACGTCTTTCACTTAAACGTTCCGAACACTGACCGGGATGGGCACGCGTGACAGTGTCGTCGATTCGTGACTGGTCCGCTCGAAGCGTGGAAATCGTGACCGGTTCGGTCACACTCCGGGAGGGCAACTCGAGAGGGGTGTCTCTCTCCGGGTCGTCACATGTGTTCTTCTTCGAGCACCCAGCCGAGCGCGCGTCGGTAGTAGGTGAACATCTCGCGGACGCCCTCGTGTCGCATCTCCTCGGAGTCGAGCTGTTCTGCGAGAAACTCGTACTGCTCTCTGATCTCCGCTTCGGAGCGCATGCACCCCCTTCGGACGCGAGCGTCTTCACCGCTCCGCCGTGCTTTTTTCCGCCCCTCTCCTACGAGGTGGCATGAGAGTCAGAGGCCGACGGGAGTGTCGCGACTGCGGCCACCAGTGGTCGTACTACGAGACGGGCGCGGTCGACTGTCCCGCCTGCGGGAGCCTCCGGAGCGTCGGCGTCGACGACCGGACGCAGCACACCGACACGCCGACGTCGCTCGACCTCTCTCCACACCGGCGCGCCGTCGACGCTGGTGACCTCGCCGACGCCGCTGACGACCTCAAGCGTGACCTCCGGCGCTATCGAACGAAACGGGGGTTCATCCGGGGGGGTGACCTCCTGCCGCTCGACGCCACCTACCTCGCGGCGACCGAACTCCTCCACGTTGTCGACGTGCTGGTCCGCGCCGGTGACCGGACCGACGACGAGGAACTCTACCTGCTCTCGCTCCTGCGTGGCGCGGACGTCGGCGACCGGCCCGACGTCGACACGGTCCCCCGGTCGATGCGGGCGGCACGGGGGCTGGCGCTCGCGGAGGCTGTCGACGAGTACCGCCGAGAGGTGTTGGCGTGGCTCGACGACAACCCGGACCCCGGGGCACGGCAGGTTCTGGGCACCGTCTCGGAGCGCGTCAAGCGGACGCGTGCGCTCGGCGGTGACGTCCCCCTCGAAGAGAGCGAGGCGCTCCTCGTGGCGACGCAGGACGTCTCCCGGGCACTCAGAGACGACGACGAGACGGCACTGGCGACGGCGACCGACCGACTCTCGCGGCTCCGATGACGACGTTCGACGAACACGCGGTGCGGCACCGACTGAAACTCGTCACAGACACGGGGGTGTCGGTGCTGTACGAGAACCGCGACGCCGTCGCGTGTCCGGTCTGTGGTGACCCGTTCGACGAGTTCTACGCGACGCGCGAGGCGCAGTCGTTCCGCCCCTCTCGGCCCGTGGGGTTCTGTGTGGCCCACGCCGACGAGCGACTGCTGCTCTTCACACACGACGCCGACGAGGACTGACCCGGCGCGTCAGGGGAGGGTGACGTCGACGTCCTCGGCCTCGGCGGCGGACTTGACGGTATTCCACAGCAGCATCGCGCGAGTCATCGGACCGACGCCACCCGGGACGGGCGTGATGGCGCTGGCTTTCTCCTTCGCCGACTCGAACTCGACGTCGCCGACCAGTTCGTACCCCTTCTCGGTGTCCGCCTCGACGCGGTTCACCCCGACGTCGACGACGACGGTTCCCTCGGTGAGCATGTCACCCGTGACCAGTTCGGGCACGCCGCAGGCGGCGACGACGATGTCCGCGCGGCGCGTGTGCTCGCCGAGGTCACCCGTCCGGGAGTGACAGACGGTCACGGTGGCGTTCCCGCCCGGCGCTTTCTGGACGAGGAGGTTGGCCATCGGCTTGCCGACGATGTCCGAACGCCCGACGACGACTGCCTCCTTCCCCTCGGGGTCGACCCCCGTGGCTTCGAGCAGCTTCTGGATGCCGTGGGGCGTACACGGCTTGAAGCGTGCGTCGCCGGCGACGAGTCGCCCGACGTTCTCGGGGTGGAAGCCGTCGACGTCTTTCGCGGGGTCGATTCGGCGGAGGACGCCGCGCGAGTCGACGTGGTCGGGGACGGGCATCTGGACGAGGATGCCGTGGACTTCCTCGCGCCCGTTCAACTCGTCGATGAGGTCGTACAGTTCCTCGGCGGGGGTGTCGGGGTCGAGTTCGTAGTCGAACGCCTCGATTCCGACCTCGGCGCAGTCGCGCTGTTTCATCGAGACGTACGTCTCGCTGGCCGGGTCTTCGCTCATCAGCACGGTGGCGAGACCGGGCGTCACGCCCGCATCGGTCAGCGTCTCGATGGCGTCGCCGAGGCCGTCTCTGACCTCGCTCGCGACGGCGTTGCCGTCGATGATGTTGGTCACGTCGGGAGGGGGGAGCGGCCGGGACTTCAACGGTTCGGATTCGAGGGTGACTGATGGGCGAGACAGCGAGGAGACGACACGGCCGCGCACGCTCGGACTCGCCTCATCCGGGGAGGACGAGCGTGAGCAGCGCGACGAACAGTCCCGCGGCGCCCATCCGCAGGCCCGCGACGACCCACCACTGGTCTGACTCCCGGGAGAGGAACGCGCCGAAACCGAACAGGATGGCGACGGCCGTCGCGACGGCGACGAGCGTCGCCTCGGTCATCGTGAGGACGGGGCCCTCGAGGAGGAACGGGACGAGGGGGACCAGCACGCCGAGGACGGGACCCGCGCCGCTGGCGACGGCGTTCACCACCCGCTCGCGCCGCCGTCGGTGGTCGGGCCCCGTCCCCTCCAGGTCGGCGAGCATCGCCGCCTCCAGCTGTTCGAGTTCGGCGCGCTTCTCGGCGCGTTCGATTTCCCAGACACTCCAGACGCCCGACGTCGCCAGCCCCACGGCCGCACCGGCACCGACGCGGACGACGGTCACCCCGTCCGTGACGCCCGAGAGGAACGCCCCGACCACGAGACCGACGCAGGTCAGCGCGCCGTCGAACCCGTTCGAGACGAAGTAGCGCCGCGAGAGGGCCCCGAACTCGACCGCCCGGAGCCGCTCAACGAAGCCACGTGGCATCCGTGGGAGCCCGGTCTCTCTCGGGGACGAACGCGCCACAGGCCACCTCGTCGACGGAGTGCAGCGTCCCGCCGAGCGACTCGATGGACTCCTCGACGCGCTCGAAGTCGACGTTCTCGCCCTCGACGACGAGGACGACGTTCTGGACCTCGCGGTCGGTCTCGACGAGTCGAACGACCGCGGCGTCGGCGCCGTCGAGGTCACTCAACTCCTGGGCGAACGAGACGGTCGGCACCTCGACGGGTTTCAACACGTCGAGGACGAGCCGGCGGATGGATGCCATGTCCCGGCCTACACCCCCGGGTGACAATATCCTGTCGGACCCCCGACCGCTTCGGTCGGGACGCGGTCTCACAGGTGAGACTCAGCCGTCCGGTTCGTATCCCGAGAACTCCCGTGGCTCCGGTCCCTGTCGGACCGGTTCGGGCGCACCCGTCTCCAGGTCGACGACCATCGCCTGCCCGCCGTAGCCGTGGGTCTGGTCGTGGCCGCGGACGACGACGTACCGCACTCCCTCGGGGACCGAGACCGTCTCTGACCGGGTGAACGGGGCCGTGCTGTGGGCGTGCAACAGCGTGCGGCGGCCCAGTTGCTCCCCGTCGAGCGTCTCGACCTGCCACCAGTCAGCGTAGCCGGACTCCCCGTCGTCGTCGTGGTAGAGCGTCACGTCGAACCGGTAGGAGCCACCCGAGCCTTCGAACGCGACATCGACCACGTTCGCCTCGCGCAGGTCGAGGTCGGTGTCCCCGGACGTCGCCGCCTCGGTCGTGGTCCTCGTGTCGGCCGCTGGCGACGACGCGGAGTCGGGACTGGGTGTGGTAGTCCTCGTCGCGTCGGGCGTGGACGTTCGCGCACCCGTCGCGGCTGTCTCGGTGGGCCCCGCCGCGGTGTCGCCTGACTCGCTCTCCGTTCCGCTCGGCGCCCCGCTACAGCCAGCGACGAGGGCGAGGAGGAGTCCCGAGAGCACGCGTCGACGCGACGGTACGGACGACATACCGACCTCGTGTGTCGCCCGCCGAATAAGTCCGCCGGCGGTCGTGCGCGGTAGACGCCCGGCGCCACCGGGGTCTCGCGCCTACTCCCGGTAGAGCGGGTGTGCCGCGCAGAGTTCGGTCACCCGGTCGCTCACCTCGCCGAGGACGCCCTCGTCGTCGGGGTTGTCGACGACGCGGACGATGTGTTCGCCGACCTCTCTGACCTCGCTGTTGCCGAACCCGCGGGTCGTGAGCGCGGCCGTGCCGGCCCGGATACCCGAGGGGTTGAACGGCGAGCGCGTCTCGCCGGGGACGGTGTTCGCGTTGAGCACGATACCGGTCCGTTCGAGCGCCTCCTCCGCAGTCCCGCCAGTGAGGTCGGGGTGGGAGGGGCGGAGGTCGACGAGGACGAGGTGGGTGTCCGTGCCGCCGGAGACGACTTCGAGGCCGTGGTTGGCGAACGTGTCGGCGAGCGTCTCCGCGTTCGAGACGACCTGTTCGGCGTACTCGGTGAACTCGGGTTCGAGCGCCTCCTTGAACCCGACGGCCTTGCCCGCGATGTTGTGCATGAGGGGGCCGCCCTGCGCGCCGGGGAAGACGGCCTTGTCGATTTCGGAGGCGTACTCCTCCTGCGTCATGATGATGCCGCCCCGACCCGCCCGGATGGTCTTGTGGGTCGACCCCGTGACGAAGTCCGCGATTCCGACGGGCGAGGGGTGGACACCGGCGGCGACGAGGCCCGTGATGTGGGCGATGTCGGCGAGGTGGTACGCACCGACGCTGTCGGCGGCAGCCTGGATGCGCTCCCAGTCGACGGCCCGCGGGTAGGCGGAGTACCCCGACACGACGATGTCCGGTTCGAACGCCTCGGCCGTCTCTTCCAGCGACTCGTAGTCGATGTAGCCCGTCTCGGGGTCGACCTGGTACTGTTCGACCTCGAACAGTTGCCCGGCGAAGTTCGCGGGGTGGCCGTGGGAGAGGTGGCCGCCGTGGTTCAGTTCCAGCGACAGGACCTTGTCGCCGGGGTCGAGCATCGCGAGGTAGACGCCCATGTTCGCCTGGGTCCCCGAGTGCGGCTGGACGTTGACGTGTTCGGCGCCCCACAGTTCCTTCGCGCGTTCGATGGCCAGTTCCTCTACCTCGTCGGCGTGTTCACAGCCCGCGTAGTAGCGCGACCCGGGGTACCCCTCGGCGTACTTGTTCGTGAGCGCCGACCCCTGCGCCTCGAGGACGGCCTTCGAGGCGTGGTTCTCGCTCGCGATCATCGCGAGCGTCCGCTCCTGTCGCTCCTCCTCGCCAGCCAGGGCGTCGGCCACCGCGGGGTCGACCGCCCGGACGTGTTCGTCGTTCATATCTGACTTCCCGGGTGAGTCGGACATAAGCCTGTTCACTCCGTCGCAGTGGTCGCCTCGGGTCCGTCCCGTGTCTCATCGACGGCGGTCGAACGTGCTAAATTCAACCACTCAGCCGGCTCATCTCACGACGCTTCCACCACAAATTACCGCCAAAAGTTCGGTAAACAAAAGGTAATTACTCACTTTCACGACAGATATATACGTGAGCGAATCCTGTCGAATCTGAATGCTCCGTGCGGAGGCCACGGACGACGGTGTCGCTGCCGTCGGCCGGTTGCGCCCGTCCGTCACCGTCCGCGCGGCGGACTGGCGGGTGGGCGACGGCCCACCACCGGGGGACGACCCCCCGTCGATTCGTGAATCGGTCGCCGACAGCGTCGTCGGGAGAGCGACGGCGCTGGAACTCCCGCCCGGACGGGTGACCGTCACCCGTCGCGACACCGGTCGGTCCAGGGAGGTTGCGGGCGACGACTCGCTCCCCCCCGGCGCGTACGAGGTTCGAGTCGACTCGGTCGTCGAGGCCTGGGTCTCGTTCAGGTCTGCCGCTCGCGTGTCGAAGTCGCCGGAGGCAGCGAGGCTCTCGTTTCCCGCGGCGACGCCCGTTCGCGTCGGCTTCACCGAACGGGACGACCGCCCACCGGGAACCATCACCGTCCCTCGGACGCCCGAGGGCGCCGCGAAGGCCGTGTCGACGCTGTCGGCGGCGACGCTGACGACGACGGCCGCCCGTTCGCACTCGCGGATGCGTCGCCACCCACCACTCGTCGAGTTCGCCGAGGAGACGCACATCCCGGCGGAGTTCGCGCGGCGCCGGGGACAGAGCGACGTCAGCATCACCGTTCCCCCGTCGCTGCGCTACGTCTTCACCGCGTCGTCGCTCGCACACTACCTCGACGCGACGGTCGAGGTGGAAGCGGACGCGACGCCCACGCTGCGTACCGCCGCCGTGGAGCGTCGGCTGGACACGATGCCAGGGTTCCAGTACGAGACGGCGGAACTGCTCCGACGCGTCTTCCTCCTCGACTGTCTCGTCCGTGAGGCGGTGCCGGGGAACGACCGTCTGGCCGAACACCACCTGCTCGAACGGCTCCCGCTGGACCCCGACGACGTCGCGACGGCACTCATCGGCGAGCGCGTCGAGACGTATCTGGACGTTCCGTTCGACCTCATCTCGCCGGACCTCCCCGAGTGGCACCTGTCGATGTACATCGAGCCGTCGTACGACCACGTCCAGACGCTCCCGCACGTCGTCTCGAACCTCCCGCACGTCTTCACGCCGGAGTCTCAGCCCCTGGAGGGGAACGAACGGCTGCGCCGCTCGCTCGACGACTTCTACCGGACGGCCACGGACGAGTCGGCCCGAATCGAGCCGGTCAAACCGATTCTGGGACCGGGACGAGCACACGGGTGGCTCGCGGACGGCATCCCCATCGACGTGTTCAAGACGCTGCCGGAGGCGTACGAACACCGCTCGGCCGAGAAGCCGAGCGCGCAGTCGACGTCGGTCGTCGCCGTGCTCAACGACGCGGAGATGTCCTCGGAACACGACGACGCGGCGGACATCTACCGCCGCGGGACGGCCGACCTCGACATCGAGGTCTCCGTCCGTGAACAGCTCAGTCGGGCCGAACTCGCGACGGTGTTCGAGTCCGACCACGACTTCGTTCACTTCGTCGGTCACTGCGAGGAGAACGGCCTCCAGTGTCGTGACGGGGCCCTCTCGACGGCGACGCTCGAACGGTCCGGCGCGGAGACGTTCTTCCTCAACGCTTGCGGCTCCTACTACGAGGGCATCAACCTCGTGCAGAAGGGGAGCGTCTCCGGTGCGGTTACGTTCGAGAATGTACTCGACGGCCACGCGGCCCGGGTCGGGACGACGTTCGTCCGACTCCTGGTCAACGGGTTCAGCATCGAGCGTGCGCTCAATCTGGCCCGCCGCCGCATCATCATGGGGCACGACTACACCGTCGTCGGGGACGGCACGCACAAGCTCAGCGGGGCACCCGAGACAGTCCCGCTGGCGGCGACCATCGCCCCTGTCGACGAGGGCGAGTCGTACCGGGTGACGTTCGACGCGTCCTCACCTCGGGTCACCGGCGACGTCTTCCGCCTGCCAGAACCACTCGACGGACAGCCTCGACTGTTCGGTGCGGAGTCGGAGGTGACGCTCTCCGCGGCCGACACGGAGCGGTTCGTCCGGCAGGTAGACCTCCCCGTCATCTTCGACGGAGACATCCAGTGGTCGACGGACCTCGTCGGTCAGATATCGGGTTAAAAATTGCCCTGATATTTAATGGTATGATTTCTGAAACAGCAAAATTGTATTTAGCACTCAGGGGCATTGAAATACCCGTACGCCGCCGTACCGTGATACTCTGTATGCGGTAAGATTAAATAGGTCCAGAACGATATTTCTAATATGGTTATTGCCTCAAATTTAATCGCGGAGGGGATTGAGGATATCCTGGGTGAGGTACTCTCGGAGGGAGAGTCCGAACTACTCGTAGTCAACCCGACGGCGGACGTCCTCGAGTCGCTCGTCTCCGTCGCGACACAGTCCGACGACGAACTCCCGACGGTCCGGGTCATCGCCGACGAGTCCCTGTTGAAGGACGTCGTCGACGACTTCATCGTGGCGAGCAACGCCGCCGACCTGGTCGAGGAGGGAACCCTCTCGCTCACGACCGGAGACGCGGACGGTCAGACGTCGCTCATCGTCACGGAACGCGCCGTGCTGTCGCTGGTGACAACCGGTGAGCGCGTCGCGGCACTGGTGACCGACGACGAGGAGTTCGTCACCTCGGCGTACGACACGTACACCACGGCCTGGGAGGAGGCGCCGGAGTTCAAGCTCCGGACGCCCTCCATCTCCGTCGTCCGAGAGTCGCTCGAGACTGAACTCTCCGAGGGCGTCCGGACGGACTTCGACACCGTGCTCTCGTCGCTGCAGACCGCACGCGGTGACGGCCAGGGCCTCGACGAGGTGACCATCAGTCTCCTCGTCGCCGCGAAGAACGACATCCTCCTCTACGACATCTCGAAGTGGGGCGAGGACGTCGGAATCGCGTCGAAGGCGACGTTCTCGCGCACGAAGACGAAGCTCGAGGACCTCGGCCTCGTCGACACCGAGAAAGTGCCCATCGACGTCGGTCGTCCGCGACTCCGGCTGAAACTCGGCGACGACCGGCTCCGGCAGGCGGACGCCGACCAGCTCGCCGGCGTCGCCCAGAGCCTCCTGACGTAGACGGAACCCCCGCGCTTTTCCCCCCCTCCCCCGACGTTCGCGTATGAACGTCGGACTCGTCGGTTCGGGACCCGCCGCCGAGGCGGCCCGGGCCGCCCTCTCGGACGTCGACGCGACTGTGACGACCGACCCCGAGGCACTGTCCGAGACGGACCTCGGCGTCGTCGTCGCTCCCACCGGCGCCGAACAGTTCACACAGGCCGACGACGTGTGCGATCGGCTCGTCGCCTGCGAAATCGGCGGCGTCGGCGGCCACCCGCTCGGAGGCGTCGACGCGGCCGTGTCAGTGTACACGTCGGAGTCGGCTCGGTTCGCGGACCTCTCGCTCCGCGTCGCTTCGACCGTCGACGAGACGGCGTCTCGTCCGTCCGGCGACCGAAGCGCCGTTCGGTTCGCGGGGGCCGTCGCGGGACGGCGTGCAGTTCGGCTCCTCGCCGGCGACCCGCTCGGTGGGACCGTCGTCGAGGTGCCGGGGGAGGAGCGACAGTTCTTCCCGGTTCCCGACGGTCGACGCGACCGGACCCTCGACCGCTCGTGGCGGTCTGTCCCCCTCAACGACGCGCTCGCCCGTGCGGAGCAGGCCCTGGACGCCCGGGTCGGCCTGCTCACGCAGGTCGGTGAACGCGAGTCGTTCCCCATCCCGTACTACCTGGCCCGAACCGCCGATACGACGAGGTACAGCGACGCCCGCGCGGCGGCGTTCGCCGCCGGCGCCGACCCCGACTGGGACCGGGCGTTCGTGAAGGCACTCGGCGAGGGCCTCGAACGGTACTGTGCTGGCGTCTACCGACAGTCCGAGTTCGTCGTCGCGCCGGAGACGAACCGGGCACGACCCGTCTCCCCCGCGCGGTTCGCCCGTCCGGACGGGTACCGACAGGTCGACCGCGAGGAACCGATCCCCTGGGTCGAGGGCGAACACCTCGTGACGGGCGAGGAGGTCTCCCTGCCGGCGGAGTTCGTCCACTACCCACCCCCGGAAGAACGACACAAACCGGCCATCACGACGGGGCTGGGCCTCGGCAACTCGGGCGTCGAGGCGCTGCTCTCGGGTCTGTACGAGGTCGTCGAACGCGACGCGACGATGCTCGCGTGGTACTCGACGTTCGAACCGCTCGGACTCGCCGTCGACGACGACCGGTTCGAGACGCTCGTCAAGCGCGCACGGGCCGAGGAGTTGACCGTGACGCCGTTACTGGTGACGCAGGACGTCGACGTCCCCGTAGTCGGTGTCGCGGTCCATCGCGACCCCGAACGGTCGTCCGACGACGCCTGGCCCCGTTTCGCGATGGGGTCGGGGGCCAGCCTCGACCCGGTCGACGCCGCGCGGAGCGCCCTCGCCGAGGCGCTCCAGAACTGGATGGAGTTGCGGGCGATGGGACCCGAGCAGGCCGCGGAGGAGAAGGCCGCCATCGGCAACTACGCCGCGTTCCCCCCGCACGCACAGCGATTCGTCGACGTCGACGTCACCGTCCCCGCGGCGTCAGTCGGTCCCGAACCGCTGCCCGACGGCGAGACAGAACTGGCCGCAGTCGTCGACCGTGTGACCGAGGCCGGCCTCGACGCCTACGCCGCGCGGACGACTACGCGCGACGTCGCGGGTCTGGGCTTCGAGGCCGTTCGCGTCCTGATTCCGGAGGCACAGCCGCTCTTCACGGGCGAGCCGTTCTTCGCCGAACGGGCCGAGTCGGTGCCGAGGGAGCTGGGGTTCGACCCGCGTCTCGAGAGGGAGTACCACCCCTACCCGTGACGACGGAGGCGGACAGGCGGCACCCGCTCGTCTCCGGTCG
Organism: Salinigranum sp.; assembly: GCF_041641895.1. NCBI lineage: Archaea > Methanobacteriati > Methanobacteriota > Halobacteria > Halobacteriales > Haloferacaceae > Salinigranum > Salinigranum sp. The sequence continues at coordinate 35,531 of NZ_JBEPXO010000006.1, forward strand.
TCGGGAGGCGGTGTGCCGCACTGCCGCGTGACGCCCCCCGGTCGCTCTCACCGCACACCCCGCCTGGCCGCGTCATCGTACATATAGTGACCGACGGGGTCCCGAACTGGAGACGGGGGACACGGCCGTTCTGGCGGTCCGACTAGACCCCGATCGTCGCCCGGAGCATGTCGCGCGTCCCCGGGCCGAGGCCCACCGCGAGGACGGCGACGAGCAGCAGCATCGTGTACCGGGGCGACTCCTCGAAGACACCGTCTTCGAACACCCAGACGACGAACGTCGCGGCGACCAGTTTCACGAGGAGGAACGGCCACGCGTCGCCCGTCACGGCCAGCACCGAGGGAGGGAGCGTCGCCGCGGTGAAGTCGACGACGAACTGGTTGACGGGATGTTTGGGCACGAGGTTCGGTCCGGCCCCGAGTGCGGTCATCCAGTCGAGACCGATGACGTTGGCGACGCCGTCGACTGCGTGGCCCCAGATGATGACGAGGCCGATGAGTCCCGTGCCGGCGTTGACCTGAGGCGCGAACCGCTCGACGAGCGCCCAGGTGACGAGCGCGGCGACTGTCGCCCCGACGAGCATGGTGACGATGACCTGCGGGTAGAACGTCACGCTGTTCCTGCCCGTCGCAGCCAGGAACCCGAGGTAGCCGAGGGTGGCGACGAGGACGACGAGTCCCACGCCGAAGAGCGGGTCCTGATAGTCGTCGACCGAACCACGTCGTTCGAGGACGACAGCGAGGACGACGGCGGCGAGCGTCACGAAGAAGACGGTGAAGTAGATGACGGGGCTGATGAAGAGCGTGTTCAGCGGGTAGGAAAGGAGCGCGTCCGCGGTGCCGGGCGTGTCGTTGGCGTCCTCGACGACGCGGAGGGCACCGCCGAAGAAGACGAACGGGATGAGCGCGTAGAAGAACCGCCGCTCGCGCCCGATATCGAGGCGGCGCATGAGAAACACGACGCCCGCGAGCGCGATGAGCAGGACGATCATGTAGCCGACTTCGGAGACGAGCGTGTAGCCGGGGTACGCGACCACACCGGTCGCGGTCTCGCACGCGGAGGCGCTCCCGAGGTACTCCGTCCCGGCCGCGGTCCGAACCGCACAGAACGCCGACTGCGCGTCGGCTTCGACCGGCCCCCAGAAGTACTGCCAGACGAATCTGTCGTAGACGGCACGGGGGAACGCCACCGAACCGCCGACGAGCGCGACGGTGAGGACCGCTACCAGCACGCCCCACAGTCGTTCAGGGTCGAGTCCGACGCGGTCTGCGACCGTTGCCATGTGATGGAGTCCGGCACCCGCCGATTAATACCCTTCTGGTCTCGTGCGCTTGGGCTGCATCTGGGTCGGTAGACACCCCTGGAACCGGTATCTTCAACCATGCTGGACAGTTATGTTACAGATTTAATATATCATCCGACGTTCAATGGACGCATGCACAGACGGACGTTCGTCGGGGTGACAGCAGTCGGAATCGCCGGGTTCGCCGGTTGCACCGGGGGTCGCTCGAACACAGGCGAAGCGCGGGCGGCGACACCGGTTCCGACAGGCATACCCGGACCGACGGCGACACCCGACTCACAGCGCGGTGCCGGCGGGCAGCGTGAGACAGACAGCGGAGCCGACGAGCCGCCAGAACAGGAGTTCGCGTCGGCGCAGTCGTTGCCGGACCTCACCGCAGAGATGGTGTCGGTGTCCGGCGTCGGCAACGCGAGCGAGGCGGGGTACGTCACCACCAAAGGCGGACCGGTGCTGTTCCGGGTCTCGGCGAACGGCGAGGGGATGCTCGCCGCCACGTTCTCCCTGAGTGTAGTCGGTGACGGGGGGATCGGGCAGACGACGCCAATCGTCGCCGAGTCGTTCGTCGAGGAACTCGACGTGGTGCAGGGGCGGGTCGTTCGCTGGCTGCCCCCCGACGAGTACAAACTCAGTGTCAGGGCTGGCGGCGCGCGAGGGGACCTCGAGTGGGAAGTCACCATCGAACAACCCGGCCTTGCCCAGACAGGAACGGCTGCCCCTCTCACCTACGAAGGGGAACACGTCGATGTCGTGGGGCCGCTCTCGCTCTCCGGTGCGACCCGGGCGACGCTCGAGACGTTCGGGACGCGGTACGCACAGAGCGGCTCCGCCCTCGATTCGAATCATATCGTTCGGTTCGTCGACCAGCGTCGGGGGACGCCGCTCATCGTGATCAACGAACTCGATGCCGGGCCACAGACGTACACGAACGTGTTCGACGGGTCGCGGTTCGACGTGGGATACCTGGTGGTCACCGGGTCGCGGCTGCCGTGGCGACTGACCGTCGAACCGGTCTGATCGGCCAGACGTTCTCGCGGTCCTGTCAGACGATGGATATCGTTATTTCAGCTGGTGTCGTTACGATGTCATGCACAGACGGCGGTTCCTCGGAGCGACGGCGGTCGGGTTCGGCGCGGTGGCCGGCTGTACCGGAAACGGTGGGGGTGACGGAGGCGACACAGAGAGCGGACAGACGGGGGTCACCTCGGAGCCCGACCCCACGTCGACACCCACGACGGTTCCCGAACAGGAGTTCGCCGACGCGGCCGGAACTCTATCGGGCGACCCCGTCAGCTCGTCGGGGACGGGCAAAGGACTCTCGAACCGGTTCACCGCGCTCGGTGGCCCCGTCCTCGTCACCCTGTCGTTCGACTATACCGGGATGACGAACTCGAACTTCGTCGTCCGGGCTGTCGACGCCACGGGCGAGGAGGTGTTCCCTCCTGTCCTCGCCGTCAACGAGGTGTTCCAGGAGACGCGCGTCGAGGACGATCCCGGAACCTACCGTCTACGGTTCGTGACACGTTTCGAACCGGGTGACTACTTCCTCGACGTGACTCACGCCGGGGGTCCGTACGGCGACGGTGACTGGGAGGCCGTCGTCGAACAGCCTGGCGTCTCAACGAGCGGCGCGTCCGTCCCGCTCGCCGTCGAGGGGTTCGACGGCGACGTCGTCGGACCAGTGCGATTCGACGGACCCGTCCGGGTGACCGTCGAGGCCTCGGCCCCGCAGCTCGGCGCGACGGGCGACCCGGCGGTGTACAACTACCGGGTCGTTCCCACCGACGCGACAGGCGAGGCAGGGCCGCGCCTGCTCAACAGCGTCGAAACCGCCCCGCTGACGCAGTCGGCGGTGCACTTCCCCGAAAGTGAGGTGGGCTACTTCAACGTCCACTCGTGGGGGCCGTGGACGGCGACGGTCGAGATGGTGTAGTTCAGACCGGCAACGCGGGGTCGTCGTGTTCGGTCCCTAGGACGACCATCGTGTACGACCGCCCGAACCCCTCGACTCCGGCGACGTTGTCGAACAGCAGTTCCCTGAGGCCGTCGGTGTCCTCGGCGTACACCCGGATGAGCACGTCCCAGTCGCCCGTGGTGAGGTGAACCTCCTGGACGCCCTCGACCTGCTTGAGGTGGTCGACGAACCCTTCGACGGCGTCGTCCCGGCTCTGTTCGATGCGGAGACCGACGAACGCCGACGCGCTGTAGCCGACCGCCTGTGGGTTCACCTTCGCGTGGTACCCCTCGATGACGCCCGCCTCCTTCAGCCGGGAGACCCGGTCGTGGACGGTCGCGGACGACATATCGATCTGCCGGGCGATTTCGCTGAACGGCGTCCGTGCATCCTCCTGCAGTGCGCGGAGAATGGCCCGGTCGGTGTCGTCGAGGTCGATGTCGACGTCAGTCACGGGCCACCGCCTCCGTCTCCGCAGCGACCTCGAGCAGTTCGTCGTGAATCTCGCCGTTCGACGCGACCAGCCCGTGAGAGTCGTGACGCCAGGGGTCGCCGTGGACGTCCGTGACGGTCCCGCCGGCGAGCCGGATCAGGTGCACGCCGGCCACCGTGTCCCACGGGTTCGCGTAGACGTTCGTGACGACGCCGTCGACGGCCCCGGCCGCGAGCATCGCCAGCGTCACCTGGGCGCTCCCCACCCGTCGAAGGTCGCCGAACCGTTCGACGATTTCGCGGCAGGCGACGGCGTACTCGTCGCGCCGGTCGCGGCCCCACCACATCGTCGGGACTACCGAACACGCCTCGGGGTCCGTCCGGGCGCTGACCGCGAGAGAGTCGCCGTTCCGCGTCGCCGTCTCGTCGTCGCCGACGTAGACGTCGCCGAGTTCCGGTGCCGCGATGGCTGCGGCCACCGGGTCACCGTCGCAGACTGCCGCGACGGCGGTACACCACACCTGGAACCCTCTGACGAAGTTGTTCGTGCCGTCGATCGGGTCGATGACCCACGTCGGCCCCTCGTCGGGGACCGACTTGAGTTCGTCCTCCTCCTCGCCGACGATGGCGTTCGCCGCGTACGTCGAGTGGATACAGTCGATGACTCGCGCCTGTGCGTCCCGGTCGGCCTGCGTGACCACGTCGGTCTTCTCGCCCTTCGTCTCGACGGGGATGCCCCGTCGGAACCCGCCGGCGGCGACGGCAGCGCCGACGCGAGCGGCCTGTTCGGCGACGTGCGCACGCGCCGCCGCGTCGGAGTCCGACTCCGTGTCCGTGTCCATACGGTCGTGCCTCACCCCACCCAGGTATAGGCGTCGGCTTTTTTGTTCCCCGGAGGAGAGGTCCTGGACGTGTCAGATTCGGGCGGGGACGGCAGCGGAGACGGGCGCGACGTCGACGACGTCACCGCCATCGTCGACACCGTCGAGACGGTCACCCGGAACAAGGTCCCGGCGGGGTTCGTCCGCGAACGACTGCTCTACGGCTGCCGACGGGTGGAGCGACTCGCCGACGACGAACCGCTCGTCGCGGCGGAGTACCTCGAGGCGATGGAGCGACTCGTCGAGGCGACCTGAGGCGCGTCGCTCCCGCAGGTCGGCGAGTAGAGGAACCACCGAGTGAGGAAACGGCAGTAGACGACGTGGACGACGCTGTCGCTCGTCTCGTACTGCAGGAAACGAAAAGCCGCAATTTGGACCCGGCCGGGAGACGTTGTCCACGGTCCGTACGGCCCGTTCGACTTGCCCCGGATTCCGGATATCCGGGTACGTCGATTTCCCGAACCCCGCTTTCGCGTCGTCCGGTAGTTGGCCTTCTCGCCGTCCCTTTCGAACGTCTTCGGCCCGGTTCGGTTGGTGTTTTCCCCGGGCCTCACGACCTTTCTCGACCCCGGAGGGCCGACTTCGCGGGACCCGCTCTCGCGTGACCCCGGTACTCGGTCTTCCGCCGTTCTGCGCTCGGATTCGGCCCGGTTCGGTTGGTGTTTTCCCCGGACCTCACGACCTTTCTCGACCCCGGAGGGCCGACTTCACGGGTCCCGCTCTCGCGTGACCCCGGTACTTGGTCTTCTCCCGTTCCGTGAGCGGTTTCGGAGCGCTTCGGTCTGCGTGTTGTCCACGCTCCTTACGGCCCGTTCGGCTGCCGCCGACTTCCCGGACCCCGCTCGCGCGTGGCCCGGTACTTGGCCTTGTCCCGCTGTCGGAGACGGATTCGGGTCGGTTCGGTTGGGTGTTTTCCCCGACCCTCTCGGCCAGTTCGACTGCCGTCGAGTTCACGGACCTCGTTCTCACGTGGCCCGCTACTTGGCCTTCCGCCGCTCGCTGAACGGATGCGGACTGGTTGTGTGTTCCCCAGTCCTTACGGCCAGTTCGACTGCCGTCGAGTTCGCTCGGCCCGCTTTCGCGTTCCTCGCTACTTGGCCTTCTCACCGTTCGTGGGACGGTGCTGGACCCCTTCGGTTCTCCGTCGGTGCGTTGACCTCGACTCCCTGTTACGGGACGCTCGGTTGTTGCGCCGACACCGTATCCATCTGTTCGATGGGTCCGGTCGTCCGGTGAGCCCTTGCCGCTTCTCGCGGACCTTCAAATACGGTACCAATTCACATAAACGTTTCTGTCGAGTAACACCGTACCGCGGCCGCTCGGACGCTCGCGAAATCTCCCGTCTCGGCCGCCCGGCCCGCCGAGTCGAGTGGCTCTCACGCCTTCGACGGTCAGTCCCCGGTGTGTACGGTGAACCGGACGCCGCCAAGGGTCCCGTCGGAGAGGCTGACGTCCCACCCGTGGGAGGTGGCGATGGCGCTGACGATGTCGAGACCAAACCCCGTGCCGTCGCTACTCGTCGAGTACCCGCTCTCGAACACTCGGTCGCGTTCGTCCGGCGCGATTCCCGACCCGTCGTCCTCGACGAAGAACGTCCCTCGCTCACCGTTCTCGACGTGGCCGACCCGGACGGTCACCGACGACTCGTCGGCCTCGGGGTCGTCTCCCGTCGAACCGTGTTCCACACTATTTCGAAACAGGTTCTCGAACAGTCGCTGGAGTCGCCCCTCGTCCGCGTCGACGACGACGCTCGTCTCGACCACGAGGCGCGCGTCGGCAGTGTCGACGGAGTCCCACGCGCGTCGGGCGACGGCGGCGACGGCGGTTTCGGACACGTCCGGCGACCCCATCCCCTCCCGGGCGAGCGTCAACACGTCGTCGACGATGGCGTCGATTCGGCCGAGCGCACCCTCGATACGGTCGAGCGACTCGTCGTCGCCGAAGCGTTCACGCGCCAGTTCGAGGTGACCCTGGGCGACCTGGAGCGGGTTGCGCAGGTCGTGCGAGACGACCGAGGCGAACTGGTCGAGCCGCTCGTTCCGTGCCTTCAGTTCGCGCTTGCGCTGCTTTCGGTCCGTGATGTCACGGATGGCCCCTGCGGTCCCCTGGAACTCCTCGTCGAACGGAAGCAGCGCGATGTGGTTCTCACAGCGGACCCGCGTGCCGTCGGCGCGCACGAGGTCGAGTTCGACGGTGTCGTTCGTCCGCCCCTCGTCGCACAGAAGGTCACGGATGAGCGCCTCGCTCCGCTCGACGTCGGCTCCGGGGACGAGTAGTCCCATGTGTTCGCCGACGAGTTCCTCGGTGTCGTAGCCGGTCATCGCCCCGAACGCCTCGTTGACATAGGTGATGTACCCCTCCGCGTCGAGGGTGTACACCGGGTCGCCCGTGCTCTCGACGATAGTCCGGTACCGTTCGAGGTCACGCTCGCGGCGCTTCCGCGGCGTGATGTCCACGTAGATGCCGTACGCCATCGGGGAGTCGTCGTCGCCCCGGAACGGCACGGACCGGAAGAGGAACTCGCGCGGGCCGTCGGCAGTCAGCCGGCGGACCTCCGCCTCGACGGGTTCGCCGGCGTTCGAGTGCTCGTTGAACTGCTGGGCCGTCTCGCGTTCGTCCGGTGGGACGATGTGGTCGTCGAGCACCTCGCCCTCGACGGCTGCCGCGTCGAGTCCGAACACGCGCTCGAACGCGGGGTTGACTCGGTCGATGCGGGCGCGGGCGTGGTCGTCGTCGAAGTGGACGCGGACGACCGGTTCGCCCGAACTCTCGAAGAAGGCGGCGAGGAGGTCGCGTTCCCGCCGGAGGCGCTCGTCGGACGCGACCCGCGAGAGCGCCGCCCGAGTGTGCATCGCGAGCAGTTCGGCCAGCTCGCCGTCCGTCGCGTCGAACGCGTTCGGGCCCTCCGCGACTGCCTGGAACACCCCCCAGCCGTCGAGCGGGACGGTGAGGAGCGACCGGAACGGGCAGGGGCGGCGGACCTCGTCGTTCTGCCGGGCGTCGTCGACGACGAGCGTCTCCCCGGTACGGTAGGCCCGTCCAGAGACGCCGACGTCGGTCGACAGGCTCCGATCGACGCCCGGGAGGACGTTCGACTGAGCGACCCGTTCCAGCCTGCCGTCTCGGTGCTGTGCGAAGAGACACCGGTCGAAGGAGACGATGTCCCGGGCACAGCGGACGGCGACGTCGAGGACCTCGTCGACGTTCTCGCAGGTCTGAAACTTCATCACCGACCCGTGGAGCGCGCGGACGACGTTGCGGTTCGCCTCCAGTTCTCGTTCGCGTCGGGTTCGGGAGAGGGCCGTCTCTACCGTCGCCGCCAGCCACTGGACGCAGCGGACCTCGAACTCGTCGAAGCCAGCTGCAACGTCCCGTGCCGCGAGCAGTCGGTCCTCGCCGACCGCGACGTAGACGCCGGGCGCGACGTCTACGCCAGCAGACTCCCGGTCGTCGACGACGACCGGCCCGTCGGCCGCCTCGACACGGTCTGCCAGCGCGTGCAGTCCCGCGTCTGTCGCTGTCGGCACCGTGCCGGCCGACATCGTGGTCGCCCGGGCGCTCGTCTCCTCCCCCTCGGAGCGGGTGTACAGCGCCGCCTCGTCGAAGCCGAGCACCGTCTCGGTCAACTCGACTGCGTGCGCGGCGAGGTCTTCGGCCGTCTCGCACGAGAGGAGGTCGCGCGCGCCGGTGTAGAGGGCCGCGAGCACTCGTTCGCGCTGGCGAAGCGTCGTGACGTCGCGCCAGTAGATGGAGAGGCCGTCCGCCGCGGGGTACGCACGGATGTCGAGCCACCGGCCCGGGTTGGTGAGCGACTCCGCCTCGAACGACACTGGCTCCCGTGTCCGAAACGCCTGCTGGTACTCCTCGTGGAACCGCGCGGCCCCGTTCGCCGGCAGCGTGCGGAGGTCACGGCCCAGGAGGTCGTCGACCGACTCGCCGAGGAACGAGGCGCCGCGGTCGTTGACGTACGTGATACGCCAGTCGGTGTCGACGGCGAGAAAGGAGTCGGTGATACGGTCGAACGTCTCGTGGAGGCGGTCGACGGTGTCGCGACTCCTCGCGGCGGCCCGCGCCCGTTCGACGGCGTTCTCGATCCGGTTCGCGAGGACCTCGTACTGTTCGCGGCCGCCGCGTTTCTGGACGTAGTCGGTGACACCCTCGGAGATAGCCTCGGCGGCAATCTCCTCGCTCCCCTTGCCCGTGAACAGGATGAACGGCACCGCGGAGTCGACGGCACGGACCTGCGCGAAGAAGTCGAGACCGTCCGTCTCCGGCATGTCGAAGTCAGAGACGACACAGTCGACCGCTCCGTCTCGCACCCGCTCGAGCGCCGCCTCGGTGTCCGTCTCCGAGACGACGTCCAGTGGAGCCACGCGCCCGAGGAACTCCGCTGCCAGCGCGAGGTAGTCGGGGTTGTCGTCGACGTGGAGGACGCGGCACGTCTCGACGTCTCGGCGGTCCTGAATACGGCTCACGGTGAATCGATGTATGAGCCCCCACGGTGCGGCGGTAAAAGCGTGGGCACCCGGTTCTCAGCAGTGATACGGTAGGCGGGCGACCGTCGTGCTCGTTACATCCGCGCAACCCACCGGGTGCCGTTCGAATCCTCCGTCCGCGTCGCTCTGCTCACTGACGTTCGCAGAAGCGATGCGAGGGGAGGGATTTGAACCCACGGACTCCTACGAGAGCGGATCTTGAGTCCGCCGCCTTTTCCAGACTCGGCCACCCTCGCGCGGTAGAGTAGTACCCCCCGTGCGGGTTTAAATCACCGATTTCGTCCCATCCCGCCCTGCCCGCGACGCCCGCGTGACCGACAGGTTCAGGCCGTGGTCGACAGTAGTATCGGTCGAATGGACGACCACACACGGGACCCGAGCGTCGCGCCGCCACTCGGCAACCCGACGGGGTGGCACCGCGACCGGCGGCAGTGGGAGCACGCGACGCTCCGGCGTGCCACCGAACACGGCGTGCGCCTGTTCAACGCCGGCGAGTACCACGAGGCGCACGACTGCTTCGAGGACGAGTGGTACAACTACGGGTCGGGGACGACGGAGAGCGCGTTCCTCCACGGGATGGTCCAGGTCGCCGCCGGCGCGTACAAACACGTCGACTTCGAGGACGACGACGGCATGCGGTCGCTGTTCGAGACGGCGCTCTCGTACCTGCGGGGGACGCCGCGCGACTTCTACGGCGTCGACGTCGTCGACGTGCGCGAGACGCTCGGGGCGGCGCTGTCGGACCCGTCGGCCCTCGACGGCTGGCAGATCACGCTCGACGACCACCGTCCCGAGGCGTACCCCGCCGACTACGACTACGTCGAACACCTCGAACACGACCACTGAGGCCCCCGTCCGCCGGTCTCGCCCGCCGACGGGATATTCTTACATACACGATTATTTGTAAATTTACAATATCTGAAAGTTTTATATGTTTGGGACGTAATTGATAAACTGATCAGGGACACACGTTCGCGTCCGCGACCGGGTCGGTGAGACAGTCGCTGCGAACCGTGCTCCGTTCGGATACAATCATGACTGGCGAGACATTCACCGAGACCCTCGGAGACGCGGACGGGATCGAGCGAGACGCGACGGTCGTCGCCGCCCCCGAACCACAGAACGAGACGGAGTCGGTCGTGGCGGTGGTCCCCGACGACGTCGAACCCGAACTGGCGCGGGACACGCTCTTCGAGCTGTTGAAGAACCAGCGCCGCCGCGACGCCCTCGAATACCTGAAGGCGAACGACGGATGGGCGACGCTGTCGGACATGGCCGAGCACATCGCGGCGAAGGAGAACGACCTGCCTCTGGAGGGCATCAACTCGAAGCAGCGCAAGCGGGTCTACATCGGCCTCTACCAGTGTCACCTCCCGAAGATGGCCGAGGCGGGCGTCGTCGACTACGACAAGAATCGCGGGACCATCCAGCTGAACGACCTCGCCGCACAGCTCTACCCGTACCTCGACGCCGAGGAGAACGCCGCCCGGACCACCGAGGCAGACGTCGGCACCACCGGGACGGTGGCGGCGGACGGCGACGAGACGACCGGTGTCCCGGTCGAGTCGTCCGCACTGGCCGGCGTCGGCGTGGCCGCACTCGCCGGTGTCGCCGGCGTTCCGGGCTTCGAACTCCTCTCGCCGACGCTGTGGGCCGTGGTCTGTGCGCTCTCGATGCTGGTCGTCGCCGCGCTCCCGGCCGTCCGCACCTGAGCGGCCGTTCGTCTCCGATTCCGAACCGATTTCCGTTCTCGACACGCACCGTGTGACGATGCGAATCAACGAACTCGGGGAGGGGACGCCCGAGGTCGCGGTCGTCGGTGGAATCCACGGCGACGAGCCCTGTGGCCCGGTGGCCATCGAGCGACTCGTCGCCGAGTCCCCGCCGGTCCGCCGTCCGGTGAAACTCGTCGTGGCCAACGAGGAGGCGCTCGACGCGGGCGACCGCTACCTCGACGAGGACCTCAACCGCGCGTTCCCGGGGGACCCCGACGCCGACTCCCACGAACGACGACTGGCCGCGCGCCTCACGTGCGAGGTCCGCGACTGTACGACGCTCTCGCTGCACTCGACGCAGTCGTTCGCCGAACCGTTCGCCCTCGTCGACCGGGTCGACGACGTCACTCGCCGTATCTGTCCGCGCCTCCCAGTCAGCGTCGTAGTTGAGACGGACCGGTTCACCGGCGGTCGCCTCATCGAACACGCCCACACCGTCGAGGTCGAGTGTGGCCTGCAGGGGAGCGACGAGGCGGCCGAGAACGCGTACGACCTCGTCCGCGCGTTCCTCGACGCCACGGACGTCCTCGACGCCGACGACGAACGACTCCCGGGCGCGTCGCGCGCGACGACCCACGACGACGAGGACGTGATGGTCTACCGACTCCTCGAGCCAATCCCGAAGACGCCGACGGGGGAACACGAGGTGTTCGCGGCGAACTTCCAGCCGGTCGCGGCGGGCGAGTCATTCGCCGCGACCGACGGGTCACCCCTGGTCGCCGACCGAGACTTCTACCCCGTGTTGCTCTCGGCGTACGGCTACGAGGACATCTTCGGCTACGTCGCCGAGCGCGTCGGGACGCTCTCGTAGGCCGCGTCGGTCGGACGGTTTAGGCCGACTCCCCGCTCATTCCTCCGGCGGTTCGATTTCGACGAGGGTGAGCGACCGGTCGAGGAAGCAGAAGTCGTGCGGGGGGTCGCCGTGGACCGTCTGGATGCGGTACTCGGTGTCGAACTCCGCACCGTCGGGGACGCAGTACGCGTGGCTGGGACACTCCGTGTGTGGACACGGACCGGAGAGCTTCGCCTTGCTCCCCGCGTAGGCGCCCTTCGAGGCGACGTTCACCGTAATCGACGCGGGTTCGACCTCGACGGCGCGGACGCCGACGTCGTGGACGGCACAGTCGAGCGTCTGGGCGTTCTCGCGGACGTCGGTGATTCGGTAGCGGGTCCCCTCGGAGAGGTTGAGACACTGTTGTCGGTAGGGACAGCCCTCGCACGCAGTCGACTCCCCCTCGTAGACGAACTCCTGGCCCTCCGTCGCGAGCCGGGAACCGACGAGCGTGACCTGTGACATGGCTCCAGATTCGCCGCGGCGTCGGTTAAGTGTCGCGCCGGCGGGTCGTGAGAGCCCGGGGGTGTCTCGTCGTGACGAACAGCGAGTTCGCAATCAGGCGGGCGTGACCTGTACAGCTCCGTGGGTAGCTCGGAGAAGGCGGTGGTCGCGTGGCGTCCCGTCTCCCGCTATCGAACACCCTCACCGACCCGATACGATGACCGAGCCCGGCTCCTCGTCGCCTCGAACGCCCGACACCGAGCCTCCGGTCACGTGCCGGACCCGTCCCCGACAGCTCGCGTCAGTCGTCCACCCCGTCCCCGCCGACCAGTTCGTCGAGGCGAGCCAGATACGCCTCCCGCGGGACCTGATACAGGCCACGGTAGTCGACGTCACCCCGGACGAACCGGTCGGCGAGGTCTGTCGCGCCCGCGACGGCGTCCTCGCGCGAGTCGTACTTCTCGACCGGCCCTTCGACCTCCGGTTCGAGGAACAGCGACACGTGCCAGGTGTCGGTCGGCACCTGGGAGGCGCCGGGGCGTCGCTTCCGCGACCCGTTCGTGACGTAGATAGTCGGGAGACAGGGCGCGGGGAAGTCCTTCGTGTTGAACACGTCCGGACGGAAGGTGAGGACGCTCCGCCCCTCGTGTTCGTCGGCCCACACCTGCCACCCTTCCGGCAGGGCGTCGTAGCTCATGCGTCCGGGGAGGATGCCCGGCGTGAAGAGCGCGACGGTCCCGTCGGTGCCGACGCAGGCGAGGCGTCGCCGTGCGTCGAAAACATGGCGCTCGTATCACACTTTAGGGGAAGGCTTATTTGTATCGGAACCTCACCACTCAAGTAGCCTCGGATATCGGACCGAGTCGCCGCCCCCGTGCACTGTCAGCTGGTACCGTCGTTCTCGCAGGAACCGCCGAAGACTCGTGTCGCCGCGCGGAACGGGTGGTATGAAAACGCATGCCACGAACAGACCCCACACTCCCACTGACGGCCGCGCTCGGCGCTCGCCGCGCACAGTTCCCCGTTCTCGGCGCACGAGGTCCGGAAACTCCGACATCGAACAATGAGCAGTGAACTCGAGACCCTAGCAGACCTGAGCAAGCATTACCAAGACTCCGTGCCCGCGGACCTCCGCGAGGCGAAGAGCTTCGACTGGTACCTCTCGGAGGTGTACGACGACCCGAAGGTCGCCCGCAACGCTCACCAGCGCGTCGCGGACATGTTCGACCACTACGGGACCACCTACGACGAGGACGCCGGCATCGTGGAGTACCTCATGGCCTCCGAAGACCCGCTGCACGACGGCGAGAACGTCTTCTACGGCCGGGAGGTCCACGAGTCAATCCACGAGTTCGTCAACAAGGTGAAGTCGGGCGCTCGTGGACTCGGCCCGGAGAAACGTATCAAACTCCTCCTGGGGCCCGTCGGCTCCGGGAAGTCTCACTTCGACTGGATGGTCCGCCGCTACTTCGAGGACTACACCATGCGCGACGAGGGCCGGATGTACACCTTCCGGTGGACCAACCTCGGCGACGTCATCCGCGACCAGGACCCCGCCGACGACACGGTCACCTCGCCGATGCACCAGGACCCCATCGTGCTCCTCCCGCAGGAACAGCGCGACATCGTCCTCGAACGCCTGAACGGCGACCTCAAAGCGCCGTACACCATCCGCAACGAGCAGTCGCTCGACCCCGCCAGCGAGTTCTACATGGACAAACTGCTGGCGCACTACGACGACGACCTCCAGTCGGTGATGGAGAACCACATCGAGATCGTCCGTCTCGTCGCCAGCGAGAACAAGCGCCAGTGCATCGAGACGTTCGAGCCGAAGGACAAGAAGAACCAGGACGAGACCGAACTCACGGGCGACGTCAACTACTCGAAACTCGCCGTCTACGGCGAGTCTGACCCGCGCGCGTTCGACTACTCCGGCGCGTTCTGCAACGCGAACAGAGGGTTGTTCTCAGGCGAGGAACTGCTGAAACTCCAGCGCGAGTTCCTCTACGACTTCCTGCACGCGTCGCAGGAACAGACGATCAAGCCGAAGAACAACCCGCGCATCGACATCGACCAGGTCATCGTCGGCCGGACGAACATGCCCGAGTACCGGGACAAGAAGGGCGACGAGAAGATGGAGGCGTTCAACGACCGGACGAAGCGCATCGACTTCCCGTACGTCCTCGAGTACGAGCAGGAGGCGGAAATCTACCGCAAGATGCTCCGGAACGCGGACGTCCCCGACATGCACATCGAACCCCACGCGATGGAGATGGCGGGGCTGTTCGGCGTCCTCACGCGCATCACGGAACCCGACGGCGGCAACGTCACCCTCGTCCAGAAGGCCAAGGCGTACAACGGCGAAGTCGACGATGGCGACGACCTGGACGTGAAGAAACTCCGCGAGGAGGGCGAGGCGAAAGCCGACATCGCCGAGGGGATGGACGGCGTCTCGGCGCGCTTCATCGGCGACGAGATCGCGGAGGCCATCATGGACTCGACCCACCGGGGGCGCGACTACCTCTCGCCGCTGACGGTGTTCAACCACTTCGAGCGCAACCTCGAGTCGCACGGCTCCATCCTCGAAGAGAACATCGAGCGCTACCACCGCTACCTCGAGATGGTGCGCGAGGAGTACAAGGAGCGCGCCATCGAGGACGTCCGCCACGCGCTGGCGTACGACCTCGACGAGATTCAGCGACAGGGCGAGAAGTATATGGACCACGTCATGGCGTACATCGACGACGCGACTGTCGAGGACGAACTGACCGGGAGAGAGCAGGAACCCGACGAGAAGTTCCTCCGCTCCGTCGAGGAGAAACTCTCCATCCCCGAGGACCGCAAGGACGACTTCCGGCAGGAGGTGTCGAACTGGGTGTCGCGGCGCGCCCGGGAGGGAACGTCGTTCAACCCGCAGGACAACGACCGGCTCCGCCGCGCCCTCGAACGCAAACTGTGGGAGGACAAGAAGCACAACATCAACTTCTCGGCGCTGGTGAGCGCGAACGAACTGGACGACGACGAACGCAACGCGTGGATCGACGCACTCGTCGACCAGGGCTACTCGCGCGAAGGTGCGAGGGAGGTCCTCGAGTTCGCCGGTGCCGAGGTGGCCAAGAGCGAACTCGAGAAGGAGTGACCTGAAGCGAATGCGCCAGAACACTCCGCCCGAACGACCCGACTTCGTCCGCGCCGCGGACGAGGAACTCCGGGGGACGTACGAGGAGCCGATGAGCCTCGAGACCTACCTCGACCGGGCGTTCGAGCACCCCTCCATCGCCTCGCACGCCTCGAAGTATCTCCTCGAGGCCATCGAGTCGATGGGGACGCGCACGGTGGTCGAGGAAGGGGAGGAGCGCGAGCGCTACCGGTTCTTCGACGACCCCGCGAACGACGGCGAACACGCCGTCCTCGGCAACACCGAGATTCTGAACGACTTCGTCGACGACCTCAGAACCATCGCCGCCGACCGGGGCAAAGCCGAGAAGCTCATCTGGTTCGACGGCCCCACCGCGACCGGCAAGTCAGAACTCAAGCGGTGTCTCGTCAACGGCCTCCGCGAGTACTCGAAGACCGACGCCGGTCGTCGCTACACGGTCGAGTGGAACATCGCGAACGTCTCCGACACGCGGGGGCTGTCGTACGGCGACGAGGTGGACCACGAGGAGGACTGGTACGAGTCGCCGGTGCAGGCACACCCACTCACGGTCTTCCCGCTGGAGGTGCGTCGCGACGTGGTCCGCGCGCTCAACGACGCCTCGGGCGACCACATCCCGCTCTCGGTCGACGAGGACCTCGACCCGTTCTGCCGCGAGGCGTACACCCACCTCGAAGAGCAGTATCGCCGCGCGGGCAAGCAGAACCTCTTCAGCGAGGTGACCGACGAGCGGCACCTGCGGGTGAAGAACTACGTCGTCGACGTCGGGAAGGGAATCGGCATCCTCCACTCCGAGGACGACGGCTCGCCCAAGGAACGACTCGTGGGGTCGTGGATGCCCGGCATGCTCCGCGAACTCGACTCGCGGGGGCGGAAGAACCCGCAGGCGTTCTCCTACGACGGCGTGCTCTCACAGGGTAACAGCCTGCTGACCATCGTCGAGGACGCCGCCCAGCACGCCGACCTGCTCCAGAAGCTGCTGAACGTGCCCGACGAGGGACACGTCAAACTCGACAAGGGCATCGGGATGGACATCGACACGCAGCTGGTCATCATCTCGAACCCGGACCTCGACGCCGAACTCGACAAGTACGCCGACCGCAACGGGCGCGACCCGCTGAAGGCGCTCAAACGGCGGCTGAACAAACACGAGTTCCGCTACCTGACGAACTACTCGCTGGAGGCGGAGCTCATCCGCCGCGAACTGACGAACGAGACGACCGTGTGGGACAGTGAGTCCGAAGAAGAGGTCGCCGACCGAATCCGCGAGGGCCTCGTCATCGAGGTGCGCGACAGCGCCGGCGAACTCACCGACCGCGAACTCGCCCCGCACGCCGTCGAGGCCGCGGCGATGTACTCCGTCGTCTCCCGACTGGACGCCGAGGACCTCTCGGCCGGCCTCGACCTAGTAGACAAGGCGCTGCTGTACGACCAGGGCTACCTCCAGCAGGGGGACGAGCGGGTCGACGCCGACGCGTTCGACTTCGTCGGGACGGGCGACGGGACCCACGGTATCCCCGTCACCTTCACGCGCGACGTCATCGCTGACCTCCTCCACGAGGACACCGGGCGGCGCCACGAGTCGCTCCCCGTCGAGCGCGTCATCACGTCGATGGACGTCCTCGACGCGATGGCGAGCGGCCTGGCCGACGCGCCCGTCTTCTCCCGCGCGGAGACCACGGAGTACGAGTCGCGACTGGCCATCGTCAAGGACCACGTCTACGAGCGCCAGGAGGCGGACGTCCTCGACGCGCTGCTGGCCGACAAGGGCGTCGAGGCCGAGACGGTCGAGGAGTACATCGAACACGTGTACGCGTGGGCTAGCGACGACCAACTGGAAACCGAGCGCGGGCCGGTCGACCCCGACCCGCTCCTGATGCGACTGTTCGAGACGGAACACCTCGGTCGCTTCCGCGAGGACGACTACGCGGGGAACGACCCGTCGGAGGAAGTCGTCGAGTTCCGCCGCGAGCGCGTCATCAGCGCCCTGAACCGCTACGCGTGGGAGAACCGCGACGAGGACTTCTCCATCACCGACGTGGACTTCTCGGACATCCCCGTCATCCGTGCGGTGCTCGAGACCCACGACTGGGAGGACGTCCGCAGGCTGTTTCCGGACCTCGACCCGAACCAGTGGGCCGACCCGCCGGCGAACACCGAGACGGAGGAGATCAAAGCCCGGACCATCGAACACATGACCGAGAACGGATACACGCCGGCGTCGGCCGAGCTCGTGAGTCGTGACGTGATGCGAGAGGTGAGCTACCAATGGGACTGAGAGACGACGTCGAACGGTTCCGCGAGGTCGGCGAGGAGCGCCGTGAGGACCTCAAGGAGTTCATCACCTACGGTGACCTCGGGGGGAGCGGCCCCAACAGCATCAAGATACCCATCAAGGTCGTCGACCTCCCGTCGTTCGAGTACGACCAGCTCGACAAGGGGGGCGTCGGCCAGGGCCAGGGCGGCACGCCCGACGTGGGCCAGCCGGTCGGCCAGCCACAGCCCGGAGACGGGGACGGCGACGGTGACGAGGACGGCGAACCCGGAGAAGAGGGAGCGGAGCACGAGTACTACGAGATGGACCCCGAGGAGTTCGCCGAGGAACTCGACGAGGAACTCGGCCTCGAACTCGAGCCCAAGGGGAAGCAGGTGATCGAGGAGATCGAGGGCGACTTCACCGACATCACGCGGTCGGGTCCCAACTCGACGCTGGACTTCGAGAAGCTGTTCAAAGAGGGGTTGAAGCGGAAGCTCTCGATGGACTTCGACGAGGACTACGTCCGCGAGGCGTGCAAGGTCGCCGGCGTGGACGCTCGCGACGTCTTCCAGTGGTGCCGCGAGCAGCACATCCTCGTCAGCCTCCCGTGGGTCGAAGACGCCTTCGAGGAGGTCGCGGACGAACGCGGCAAATGGGCCTCCTTCGAGGAGATCGAGGAGAACGTCGAACGCACCACCGCGATACAGCGTATCCGCCGCGACGGCCTCAAGGAGGTCCCGTTCAGACGGGAAGACGAGCGGTACCGCCACCCCGAGATCATCGAGAAGAAGGAGAAGAACGTCGTCGTGGTGAACATCCGCGACGTCTCCGGGTCGATGCGCGAGAAGAAGCGCGAACTCGTGGAACGGACGTTCACCCCGCTCGACTGGTATCTCACCGGGAAGTACGACAACGCGGAGTTCGTCTACATCGCCCACGACGCGGAGGCGTGGCGGGTCGAACGCGAGGAGTTCTTCGGCATCAGGTCGGGCGGCGGGACGAAGATCTCCAGCGCGTACGAACTCGCGAAGGAGGTGCTGGAGGAGGAGTACCCCTGGAGCGAGTGGAACCGCTACGTGTTCGCGGCGGGTGACTCGGAGAACTCGTCGAACGACACCACCGAGAACGTCATCCCGCTCATCGAGGAGATTCCCGCGAACCTCCACGCGTACGTCGAGACGCAACCGGGCGGGACGGCCATCAACGCGACCCACGCCGAGGAAGTCGACCGTGCGCTCGGCGACACGGGCAACGTCGTCGTCACGTACGTCTCCTCGCCGGCGGACGTCGTCGACGCCATCTACGAGATACTCAGCACGGAGGACGGAGAATGAGCAACTCAGACAGAGTCGACAAGCAGCGCGAGGCACAGTCCCTGGAGGAGCCGGTCCGTGAGGCTGGGAACCTCGCCCGGAAGCTGGGGTTAGAGCCGTACCCGGTGAACTACTGGATCGTCGACTACGACGAGATGAACGAGCTCATCGCCTACGGGGGGTTCCAGCGCCGCTACCCCCACTGGCGGTGGGGGATGACGTACGACCGTCAGCGCAAGCAGGGACAGTTCGGGATGGGCAAGGCGTTCGAAATCGTCAACAACGACAACCCCTCTCACGCCTTCCTCCAGCTCTCGAACGCCCTCACGGACCAGAAGGCGGTCATCACGCACGTCGAGGCGCACGCGGACTTCTTCGCCAACAACGAGTGGTTCGGGCTGTTCCTGGGCGAGGGCGACGACCCCGACGCGGCGGCGATGCTCGAGCGCCACGCGGACGCCATCGCGGCGTACATGAACGACCCGGACGTGGACCGCGAGGAGGTCGAGACGTTCATCGACGCCGTCCTCACTCTCGAGGACACCATCGATCAGCACCGCGCGTTCGAGGAGGCCGGCGAGGGGCGGACCCGCACCCAGCCGGAGGACCTCCGCAAGCGCCTCGACGCGATGAACATCTCCGAGGAAGTTCGAAGACAGGTGTTCGACGACGAGTGGCTCGACACGCTCGCCGAGGCCGAAGAGCGCGCGGCGAAGCTCACTGAACCCCGCAAGGACGTCATGGCGTACCTCCGCGAACACGGGATGCAGTACGACGAGGAGGAGGGCCGTGCGGTGGAGATGGAGCCGTGGCAGAAGGACGTCCTCGACATGCTCCGGACGGAGGCGTACTACTTCGCCGCCCAGAAGATGACGAAGGTGATGAACGAGGGGTGGGCCGCCTACTGGGAGTCGCTGATGATGGGCGACGAGCGGTTCGCCGGCACGGACGAGTTCGTCACCTACGCCGACCACCAGTCGCGGGTGCTCGGTTCGCCCGGGCTGAACCCGTACAAACTCGGCAAGGAACTGTGGGAGTACGTCGAGAACACCACCAACCGGCGCGAAGTCGCCGACAAACTCCTCCGGGTCCGCGGCATCACCTGGCGGAACTTCCGCGACGTCGTCGACTTCGACGAGGTCCAGGAGCATCTCCAGCCACACCCGGCCATCGACGCCGTCACGCCCGCGAACCTCGACGCGCTGCGCGAACTCGCCGACGCGGGCGACCCGCGTGTCGACAGCGAGGCCCTGGAGGAGGCAGTCGCGGGCGAACTGGACGTCGAGAAGTACCCATGGAAGGTCCTGACGTACGAGGGCCTCGCGGAGCGACACTTCTCGCTGGTGAAACCGCAGAACCGAGGGTTTCTCTCGCGGGTCCGTCGGTCGGACCTCGAACAGCTTTCGAGATACATGTTCGACGACGAGAAGTACGACACGGTCGAGGAGGCGCTCGGGGACGTCGACTACGGCGCCGGCTGGGCGCGGATGCGCGAGGTGCGCGAGAGTCACAACGACGTGACGTTCCTCGACGAGTTCCTCACCCAAGAGTTCGTCACGGACAACCACTACTTCACCTACGAGTACACCCAGACGAGCGGCGACTTCCGTGTCACCTCGACGGAGTACGAGGACGTCAAGAAGAAGCTCCTCCTCCAGTTCACCAACTTCGGGAAGCCGACCGTCGCCGTCTACGACGGGAACTTCGACAACCGCGGGGAACTCCTCCTCGGACACCAGTACAACGGCATCATGCTGGACCTCTCGCAGGCGAAGTCGGTGCTCGAACGAGTGTACCACCTGTGGGGTCGCCCGGTCAACCTCATGACCGTCGTCAAGGAGTACGACGACCACGACGTCGAGGTGGCGAGGCGGCGGAACCGCGAGCCGACCCCGGTCGAGGCCGGCAAGCGAATCCGCTACGACGGCGAGGGGTTCCAGACGTACGACCTCGACCCCGAACTCGAAGAGCGCATCCAGGCGACCGACGTCGACTACGACACCAAGCCCGACGAGTGGCTCGCCTGACCCGGTCGTTCGGCCGCTCGCCCGTTTCTGACATCCGCCGCTCACCTCGGCGCTGCTCGTCGGGCTGCCGTGGCCCCCTCCGCCGAGTGGTCCCCGTCCCCCCGACTCGCGTCGATTCTCACCACTGAACACGCGCCGTGTCATTCGGCGGATGACGCTATCGTGAATGAGAATTAACAGCATAGTTTCATATATCGGTACGGCCGAGAGACAACCAGATGAACGCCGGTCCCGCTCAGACGCATCGTGAGTCCTCGCTCGCGGAGACCGAGATCCACGACGTGCTCCGGAACGACCGGCGGCGGCTGGTTCTCGAACGACTCGCGGAGACGGAGGAACGGCAGTCGGTCAGCGACCTCGCGGAGTACATCGCGGGGGTCGAGTCCGGCGAGCAACCACCGCCCCGCAACGTTCGCCAGAGCGTCTACGTCTCGCTCCACCAGACACACCTGCCGAAACTGGACGACCTCGGCATCGTGACGTACGACGCGAACGCGAAGACGGTCGAACGCGCCGAGAACGCCGACGACGTCGCCGTCTACATGGAGGTGGTCCCGAAGAACGCGCTCTCGTGGGCCGCGTACTACTTCACAGTGAGTCTTCTCGGTGTCCTGACACTCCTCGCCCACCGCGTCGGCGTCCCCGTGCTCTCGGGAGTCGACGCCACGCTCCTGGGCGGGTTCCTCTTCTCCGTCATCTGTGTCTCCGCCGCGTACCACCACCTCACCCAGCGCGACACCGCCCTCTGGCTTCGCAACTGAGTCGGCGACGGCGAGCAGGTTCAAGTCACCCCTCTCCCTAGCCCGCCCATGACGACTGCACTCGTCTGGTTTCGACGGGACCTCCGACTCCACGACAACGAGGCGCTCTCGACCGCCGCCGCGGCCGACAGACTCCTCCCCGTCTCCGTCGTCGACCCGCGCGAGTACGGCGAGCGGCCGTACGGTGGGGAGGAGTCGTTCCGGTTCGAGAAGACGGGTGCCCACCGGGCACGCTTCCGGTGTGAGTCGCTGTCGGACCTGCGCGCGTCGCTCCGCGAACGCGACTCGGACCTCGTCGTCCGCGATGGCCGCCCTGAGGAGGTGTTGCCCGCCCTCGCCCGGATGGTCGACGCCGACCTCGTCTCGCTGCACACGTGGCCGACGCCCGAAGAGAGCGCGGTCGAGTCGGCGGTCAAGACCCGACTCCGCGAGGCGGGCGTGGAGGTACGGCGCAAGTGGGGCCACACGCTCTACCACATCAACGACCTCCCGACGCCGTACACGGACGTCTCGGACACGTACACCTCCTTCCGCAAGTCGGTCGAGCGCGACGCGAACGTCCGTGCACAGGTGGAGACGCCGTCACTCCCGCCGCTCCCCGAGTCATTCGCGGACGTCGAGACGGGGACGGTACCGACGCCCGCCGACCTGATCGGTGAGCGGGCGCCCGACCCCGACGAGCGCGGCGTCCTCCCGTTCGAGGGGGGTGAGTCCGCGGCGCTCGACCGGGTCGAGTCGTACATCTGGGAGGCGGACCGGTTGCGCGAGTACAAGGAGACGCGCAACGGGATGCTCGGGGAAGGGTACTCCTCGAAGTTCTCGCCGTGGCTCAACGAGGGCTGTCTCTCCCCGCGGTACGTCCACGACGAGGTGCGCCGGTACGAGGACCTGCGGGTGGCGAACGACTCCACGTACTGGCTCCTCTTCGAACTCGTCTGGCGCGACTTCTTCCAGTTCCAGGCGGC
Source organism: Salinigranum sp. (assembly GCF_041641895.1). Classification (NCBI taxonomy): domain Archaea; kingdom Methanobacteriati; phylum Methanobacteriota; class Halobacteria; order Halobacteriales; family Haloferacaceae; genus Salinigranum; species Salinigranum sp. The sequence continues at coordinate 58,125 of NZ_JBEPXO010000006.1, forward strand.
GAAACACGGTGGGACGATGTTCTCCCGGCCGGGCATCCGCGAACGCCACGACATCGAGTGGCGGGAGGACGACGCGGCGTTCGAGCGGTGGGCCGCCGGCGAGACCGGCATCCCGTTCGTCGACGCGAACGTACGCGAACTGAACACGACGGGCTTCGTGTCCAACCGGGGGCGACAGAACGTCGCCTCGTTCCTCGCGAACAACCTCCGCCTCGACTGGCGACGCGGGGCGGCGTACTTCGAGACCCAACTCGTCGACTACGACCCCTGCTCGAACTACGGCAACTGGGCGTACATCGCCGGCGTCGGCAACGACTCCCGCGACCGGTACTTCAACGTCGTCAAGCAGGCGCGGAAGTACGACCCCGAGGCCGCGTACGTCACGCACTGGCTCCCCGAACTCGACCCGCTCCCACCCGAGTACGCACACGAGCCGTGGACGCTGAGTCGGGAGGAACAGGTCGAGTACGGCGTCGAACTCGGCGTCGACTACCCCGAACCGATGGTCGACCTCGAACGGTCGTACGAGAAGCTCCGCTGACGGCTCACTGCCAGGGGCTCGTCGGCCCGCCCCCGCTCTCACCCTCCAGTCGGACCAGCCCCAGTGCCAGGAGGGAGACGAGCAGGAACGCGAGCAGCGAGAGCCGCGGGATGGTGAGGAGGCCGCCGAGCATCGGGTACTGGACCGCCGCACAGCCGCCACCGATGCTGCAGGACCCGGCCGCGGCCGGCGTCACCTGCAGGTAGACGTGGTAGGCCGCGACGGCGAGGCCGCCGAGCGAGAGGGGGAGGACCGTCCGCCAGGCGCCGGGTCGCGCTTCGACCGCTGCGACACCGCCGACGACGACGAGCGGGTACATCAGGATTCGCTGGTACCAGCAGAGTTCGCACGGGACGAGCCCCAGTCCGAGGCTGAAGTAGAGGCTCCCGGCCGTCGCGACGCTCGCGACGAGCGTGAGCGCCGCGAGGAGATCCCTCTCGGGGGCGGAACGGGCGTCGGTCACGTCGACCAGTCGGCGTCGGACGCGAGGTAGCTGTGGACGCCAGCGACCACGGCGAGCGTGACCGAGACGACGCCGGCGATGGCGAGGTCGGGGACGGCCGCCGGGAGGAGGCCGACTGCGGCCAGGAGCGTCGCGACGGTTCCGACGGCGGCGATGCCGAGATACACCGCGGGCCACGGCGGCGACGACTCGCCGACGTCGGTGGCGAGATACTCGTCGAGCACCGACGCCCGCGCCGTGAGCCGCACCGTGCCGCGGTCCCGGTCGTAGTCGACGACGCCCGCCTCCGCAAGCGCGGGGAGGTGCGTCTGGTGCAGCGACGTGTAGACGCGCTTTCGCTGTTTGTACGTCACCGCCTCGGGCTGAACGTCGTTCTCCCACGCCGCCAGCTGCTGGGAGAGTTCGCGGACGTTCGACCCGCCCCGGTCGTGGAGGTGTCTGAGGACCTGCCGCCGGCGCTCGTTGCTCAACACGGAGAAGACGGTGTCCGGTGTCAGTTCGGCGGACGTCGACTCGTCACCGAATCGGCTGTGCGTGGCCATCCTGTGGGGGGTCCTCCGGAGTACGTTTCGGTGCACGACCCGGCACTATATACAACTATCTGCCGCGCCCGCAGGGCGGACCCACATCGGCGCCGCCGGCGGGAACGAGCCCAGTGGCTCCCGACGGACGACTCGTCGTTCGAAACGTGACACTCACAGCAGGGGACAGATCCGTGGTGTGACTCCCGTCGTCTCGACGGCCCTCGTCGTCGCGGTTATCACTGCGGGGTCGGTCGACGTTCGGCAGAAGTGCTCGGTAGGGGATTTGAACCGGAGCCAGACGTGCTCGCTCGTGCCTCGCTGCGCGCGACTGGCAGGATTCGAATCCCCTACGCTCCGCTTTTCGCTCACGGTGTTCGCGAAAATGCTCGGTAGGGGATTTGAACCCCTGTCCTCGGCTCGAAAGGCCAAGATGATTGGCCGGACTACACCAACCGAGCGACACTCGACTGTGACCGCGGGACCGATTTAAGGATTCCGTCTTCCGGTCGCGCCGGGTGGAAGAACCACCCACCGGGACCGCCGTCTTTGGCTCCTGCGCCGACCGGAGGGCTGACGCGGTGGAGGCCGGAGCGCGGCCACTCCCTCACTCGCCAGTGAACTCCGGGTCGCGGTCGGAGTCGAACGCCGCGAGACCCTCGCTGGCGTCGTCGGTGCCGAAGACGTGGCCGAACGCCTGTGCCTCGAGTTCGAGTCCCGCGTCGGTGTCGTCGCGGCCGCGGAGCATCACGCGCTTCGTGTACGCCTGTGCGACGGGTGGCCCCGCGGCGAGCGAGCGGGCGAGGTCACGCGCTCGCTCGTCGACGGCATCGTTCGCGACCACCTCGTTGACGAAGCCGTAGTCGGCCATCGTCTCGGCGTCGTACCGTTCGGCGGTGAAGATGATCTCCTTCGCCCGGCCCTCGCCGACGATGTGGCGGAGGCGCTGGGTGCCACCCCACCCGGGCATGATGCCGAGGTTGTGCTCGGGGAGGCCGAACGTCGAGCGACGCGAGGCCACGCGGAGGTCGGCGCAGGCCGCCAGTTCCAACCCACCGCCGAGACAGAAGCCGTCGACGACGGCGACTACCGGGAGCGGCGAGGACTCGAACCGGCCGAACACCCGCTGGCCCTCCCGCGAGAGGTCGACGGTCGACCGCGGGTCCCGCTCGGCCGCCACCTGCTGGATGTCCGTCCCGGCCGAGAACGCCCGGTCGCCCGCCCCGGCGAGGAGGACGACGCGCGTCCCCTCGTCCTCCTCCAGCGCGGTGAGGGCGTTGTCGAGGTCGGCGAGCACATTCGCGCTGATGGTGTTCAGCCGGTGCGGGCGGTCGATGACGAGGCGACCGACGCCCTTTCGCCGCTCGACTCGCAGCGTCTCGTAGTCGGGCCCCGCCGTCTCGTCGTGGAACCTCTCGCCGCGCCCGGCGAGGGTGCGGAGGGACTCGACGGCCTCGTACCGCGCGGCACCCGTCTCGGCGTGGCGGTCGTCGAGTCGCTCGACCAGGGTGTCGAGGCCCGCGTCGTCGGCCATCGCCGCTGGTCCGTCGGGAAAGCCGGCGCCGAGTTGCATGGCGCGGTCTATCGCCTCCGCGTCGGCGACGTCGTTCGAGACGAGGGCGGCAACCTCGTTCGCCATCACGGCGAGGAGTCGCTCGCGGAGGTCAGTGCGGACCTGGTCGGTCGGTACCTCGACACCCCCCTGTTCGTGGTCGTAGTCGTAGAACCCGGCACCCGACTTCGTCCCGAGGTCCCCCGCGCGGACCTTCCGTTCGAGGAGCGGACACGGTTCGTAAGCGTCGCCGAGGCGGTCGTGCATGTACTCGAGGACGTGCAGAGCGACGTCGATACCCACCTGGTCGGCGAGTTCGAAGCTCCCCATCGGGAGCCCAAGGCCGTACTTCGTCGTCGAGTCAACCTCGGCGACGGTGGCTTCGTCCTCGTGGACGACCCACGCCGCCTCGTTCAGCAGCGGAACCAGCACGCGGTTGACCACGAAGCCCGGGCTATCCTCGTGAACGCGGACGGGCGTCTTTCCCAGCCGTTCGGCGAACGCCTCGACCGTCGAGAGCGTCGCCTCCGTCGACTCTGCCCCGGCGATGACCTCGACCAGCCGCATCCTGACGGGGGGGTTGAAGAAGTGCATCCCGCAGAACCGTCCCGGCCGGTCGGTCTCCCGGGCCAGTTCGGTGATGGAGAGCGAGGAGGTGTTCGTCACGAACAGCGCCCGGTCGGGGGCGTGCTCCTCGACGGCGGCGTAGACGTCCTTCTTCACCTCCATCTTCTCGGGAACCACCTCCACGACCACGTCTGCGTCGCCGACGGCAGTCACGAGGTCGACCACCGGCGTGATGCGGTCGAGCGCGGCGTCGGCCTCCTCCCCGGAGACGTGGTCCTTCTCGGCGAGTTTCCCGAGGCTCCACTCGACCTGCTCGTAGCCGGCCCGGACGAGGTCCTCGTCGATGTCGCGCAGGAACACCTCGAAGCCCGCCAGCGCGGCGACTTCGGCGATGCCGTGGCCCATGTTCCCCGCACCGAGCACCGCGACAGTCGAGATGTCGTCGACGGAACTGACCTCGTCGACGGGGGTGTCGACGGCGGCGTCGGGGACCGGGTCGGTGTCGCTGTCGGCGTCTCCGTCCATACGCGCTCGTCGGCAGGTCGTCGGTTGAAGCTTTCCCCCGGCGGGCGGACGGCCCGACGAGCCGACCGTATCGGGCGGCCGTTGCCGGTGCCGCGTGAGGGCTGGACTGTCCCCGGAGGTGTCACCTGTCGGCGGTGCCCCCGTGGACACCCCACCCGAACCGCGCCCGTCAGGGGTGTCTCCGCTGCTCCCAGCCTCCGGCGCCGACGGATACAAGTACGCGAACGGCGAGACGTCACCACCGACGGCCGGTCGTCGCGACCACTGCCGTTCACTCCCTCATGACGACGGACACGGACTCACAGACGGACCTCGACGACTGGCGACGGGTGCTCGTGCGGGACCCGGTGATGGCGGACCTCGTCGAGACGCACGGCCCAGTCGAACTCACGCCCGCCGACGACGCGTTCCACCGGCTCTGCGTCTCTATCGTCAACCAACAGCTCTCGACGGCTTCGGCCAACGCCATCCGCGAACGCGCCTTCGCGCTCTTCGACGGCGACGAGGGCCTCACCCCGGAGCGACTCCTCGCTGCCGACACCGACGCGCTCCGCGAGGCCGGCCTCTCCCGAACGAAGGTCGACTACCTCCGGAACACCGCCGAGGCGTTCCGTGCCCGCGACCTCTCGCGGGAGCGACTCGGGTCGCTGTCGAACGAGGCAGTCGTCGACGAACTCACGGCGATAAAGGGCATCGGCGAGTGGACCGCCGAGATGTTCCTCATCTTCGCACTCGGGCGCGAGGACGTCCTCCCGCTGGGGGACCTCGCCATCCGCCGGGGACTCGCGACGCTCTACGGCGTCGACGAACGCGAGGAGATGCAGACGGTCGCCGAACCGTGGCGACCGTACCGGTCCTACGGGACGCTGTACGTGTGGCGGTCGTACGAGAGCTAAGGGTAGGGTAGGGTAGAGTTCGAGTCCCCGTCGACGTCGTCCGCGTCGGGCTTCACGCGCGTACCAGACAGTCGGGTCGACAGCCCGGCAGACGCGCTGCCAGTCACCGCCAGTCTCGCGGTGCTCCCGCCGGTCACGGGACCTGCGCGCGAGACGGCTGCCGTTCCGTCCGACACCCGTCGCTCACTCGAGGTGTTCCTCTTCCTCCTCTTCGAGATTGCGGTCCTCGCTGTCGGAGCGTCGCCGGACGTCGACGCGGTAGTGTTCGAGGATGTCGCGTCCGAGGAGGACGGGGTAGTCCATGTGCGAGCGGTCCTCGACGCTCGCGGTGACAGTGTGCTGTCGTCCGCCGATGCCGATGACCAGGTCGACGACGGGGCGGGCCTTTCCGCCTTTGACCGACCCGCTTTTCACGCGCGTCATGCTCTTGATGGGGCCGGCACCGATTTCAGCGGCGAGCGACGTGTCGATGCTCGTCCGCGTCGCGCCCGTGTCGGATTTCGCGAGCGTCTGGGTGGAGCCGCTGGTCCCCGAGACGACGACGTCCTCGATGTAGCCGATGATGGGGGTGTCCTCGCGCTGGCTCAGCGCGGACCGGGGTTTGCAGGAGGGAGTCGAGTCGTCGAGTGTCGAGGCCAGCTCCTCTACTCGCTCGTCGTCGACGTCGCCGCCGGCCGTCTCGATGGCCAGCTTGGCGATGTAGGGGCCGGCGCTCGACCCGGTCGCCTCGTGCAGCCCCTTGAATCCGGCCGTCGGGTTCACCTCGAGGACGAACCAGCCGTCCTCGCCCTCGACGAGGTCGACGCCGACGTAGTCCAGCCCCATCACGTCGGCGGCGTACAGCGCCGTCTCGCGGGCCTCGGTCGGCATGTCGTCGGTGGCGTCCTCGACGGCGCCGCCGAGCGCGACGTTGGTCCGCCAGTCGCCGTCGGGGGCGTAGCGGTACATCGCGCCGATGACGTCCCCGTCGACGATGTACACTCGGAGGTCACGGTGCCGGGTGTCGTCGCGGTCGATGAGGTCCTGGAGGAACGCCTGACGGTTACCGACTTTCGGGTTGACCGCGTCGGTGAGGTCGACCTTCCACGTCCCGCCGCCGTGGGTCCCGATGGCGGTCTTGTAGACGCCGACGTCGCCGAAGCGCTGGCGGCCCTGGTTGAGCCGTTCGTTCGAGAGCGCCAGGAGGGCGTCGGGGACCTGGATGTTCCAGTTCGCCAGCGTCGCCGCGGTGGCGAACTTGTGGATGGCGGTCAGGACGGCGTCGGGTTCGTTCAGCATCGGCCGGATGCGGTTGAACGTCGTCGCGAGGCCCAACAGTTCCGCGGGCTCTTCGGTGTTCGAAAGCAAGAGGCGGTTGGCGATGATGTCGACGTCGGGTTCGACGGTCACCTCGCTCCCTTCGATGTTGATGGCGGTGTTCTCCCGGCGGAGCCACACCGGCGTGTGGCCCAGGTCCTCGACGGCGTTGAGGATCGCCTTCGTCTCCTTGCTGTTGTGGAGGCTGAGAACACCGACACGTACGTCGTCCTGCTCGGTCATGACACTGGATTTCGGAGCGGTCGAAAAAGGGTTGACGGTTGGGTTCGCCGGCCGAACCACGGGACACCGTCACTCCGTCTCCGCGACGCGTTCGCGGGCCTCCGGTCTGCCGAGTCACGACGGACCGGTAGCTCATCATTTAAATACGCGGGGGGACAGTACCGGACAATGACCAGCGACGGGGCGTTCACGTACAACGGCGGACGGGTCGACCCTGGTGAGACCCAGAACATCCGCTACGGCATCTCCGAGACGTATCTCGGCGATCCCGTCCGTATCCCGGTCAGTATCATCAACGGCGAGCGGTCGGGACCGACGGTGTTTCTCAGCGCGGCGGCGCACGGCGACGAACTCAACGGCATCGAGGTGGTCCGCGAGGTGGCCTTCGAGTGGGACCTCTCTGACTTGGCGGGGACGCTCGTCTGCATGCCCGTGTTGAACGTCCCCGCCTTCCTCGCTCAGGAGCGGTACCTCCCCATCTACGACCGCGACCTGAACCGCTCGTTCCCCGGGCACGAGGACTCCACCTCCGCGAAGCGGATGGCCCACCGCATCTTCCAGAACTTCATCGAACCGTGTGACCTCGGGCTGGACTTCCACACCTCCACCAGGGGACGGACGAACATGCTCCACGTCCGCGCGGACATGGGGAACAAGCGCGTCGGCCGCCTCGCCCGCGCGTTCGGCTCGAACGTCATCATCGACGGCGAGGGGCCGGAGGGGACCCTGCGGGGCGAAGCGACCGACGCGGGCGTCCCCACCATCACCATCGAGATGGGCGAGGCCCACCGGTTCCAGCGGCGACTCATCGACGACGCGCTGGCGGGCGTCGAGTCGGTGTTCGCCGAGTACGGCCTCCGGGACACGAGCCTCGTCCGGTGGCCGGGGTGGCGGACGGTCATCACCGACAACCAGGAGAAGACGTGGATCCGTGCCGACGTCGGCGGCATCGTCGACATGCATTACGAGGTCGGGTCGCTCGTCCACGCGGGCGACCGCATCTGCACCATCACCAACCCGTTCAAGGACGACAACACCACCGTCGCCGCTCCCTTCACGGGCGTGCTCGTCGGCGTGCTGGAGAACCCGGTCGTCTACCCGGGGAACCCGCTCTGTCACCTCGTCGAACTGGACGAGAAGACGCTCGGCGTCGTCGAACAGCAGCAGTCGCCCGAGAAGTACACGCACGTCTGAGTCCCCGGGACAGTCGTCCGGCGTGCCGGGTCGACGTGTACGTCCCGGCGGATTCCCGGTGCTCGTGGCGGACCCGGGCCGTGTCTCTGCCGACGGCACGCATCGCCACCGACACCCGGTCGCCCGGCCTCGCGCCGTGGCTCCCACCACCGCCCGCCACATCGGCGGCACGAATCGGGGTCACTCTCGGGCGCGAACGCGTAACTTCTATACCACCCCGGTACCCAGCCACACAAGAGCATGAGTAAGTATCACAGTCGAGGCCTCGTCGAGGACTTCGGTCGGTGGCGGGAGTTCTCTGCCGGGATGTGGGCCTGGGTGTTCCACAAGTTCACGGGCTGGGTGCTCGTGGGGTACCTCTTCACCCACATCGCGGTCCTCTCGACGGCGCTGTCGGGTGCCGGGGCGTACACCGAGACCATCCAGGCGCTCGAGAGCCTCCTCGTGGTCCGCATCCTCGAGGTGGGCCTGCTGGCCGTCGCGGTGTTCCACATCCTCAACGGCCTGCGCCTCCTCCTCGTCGACCTCGGCGTCGGGCTGGACGCACAGGACAAGAGCTTCTACGCCTCGCTCGTTCTGACGGGTGCCATCGTCGTCGCGAGCGTGCCGACGTTCATGGCGGGGGTGTTCTGAGATGGCGGAGCGCTACTCCTCGTTCAAGCCGGGGGGCCGACGGTGGCTCTGGCAGCGCATCACGGCGGCGTTCCTCGTCATCGTGCTGGCGTTCCACTTCTTCCTCTTGCACTTCGTCAACCACGCGGACGAGGTGACGTTCGCGCTCTCCTCCGCGAGGATGGAACAGCTCTCGTACTACTCGCTGATGGTCCTGTTCCTCGTGACGGCGACGTTCCACGGAGTCAACGGCGTCTACAACGCGCTGGTGAACCAGGGCCTCACGGGCACGAAACTCCAGGTCGTGAAGGGCGCGCTCGTTCTCGCCAGCGCGGTGCTCATCATCCAGGGTATCCGCACGGCGAACGCGTGGGCGGGCTTCCCGACGTTCTAACATCATGAGCACGCAAGTCCCAGAGACACAGGAAGCGGAACCGGAGACGGAAGAACAGCCACCCTCGAAGGGCGACGAGCGACGCGCCGAGCGCCGCCGCAAGGCCGCCGAACGGGAGCGCGAGCGACAGGAGGAGGCGGCCGAACGCGCCCGGGAGGCGGAGGACACGGTCGAACTGAAGGTGTTCCGGTACGACCCCGAGGTGCCCGAGAAGGAGAAGCCGCGGTTCGACTCGTTCCACGTCCCCTTCGAGAAGGGGATGACGGTGCTCGACGCGCTGATGTACGCCCGGGACACCTACGACTCCTCGCTCACCTTCCGACACTCCTGTCGGCAGGCCATCTGCGGCTCCGACGCCCTGTTCATCAACGGTCGGCAGCGGCTAGGGTGTAAGACCCAGCTAGCGGACCTAGACGAACCCATCCGTGTCGAACCGCTCCCGCATCAAGAGGTCGTGAAGGACCTCGTCGTAGATATGGAGCACTTCTACGACCAGATGGAGGCCGTCGAGCCGTACTTCCAGACCAACGAGCTTCCCGACGGGGAACTGGAGGAGCAGCGCCAGACGCGGGAGAACCGCGAGAAGATCAAGATGTCCACGCGGTGCATCTGGTGCGGCGCGTGTATGTCCTCCTGTAACATCGCCGCCGGCGACAACCAGTACCTCGGCCCCGCGGCCATCAACAAGGCGTACCGGTTCGCGATGGACGAACGCGAGGGCGAGGACATCAAACAGCAGCGCCTCCAGATCATCGAGCAGGAACACGGCGTCTGGCGGTGTCAGACCCAGTTCTCCTGCACCGAGGTGTGCCCGAAGGACATCCCCCTCACGGAGCACATCCAGGAACTCAAGCGTGAGGCGGTCAAGAACAACCTGAAGTTCTGGTAACGACGGACGGGGACGGCGTGGACGCGGGCGGAAACGCTCAAGTCCACCCAGTCCTAACCGGACTTCACGGACGAGCTTTAAAAAGGAACGCGGACACTCACCGACACTCACACTATGTACGAACACGACGTCATCGTGGTCGGCGCGGGCGGGGCGGGCCTGCGCGCGGCCATCGCAGCACAGGAAGAAGGGGCCGACGTGGCCATCGTCACGAAGCTCCATCCGGTCAGGAGCCACACCGGCGCGGCCGAAGGTGGTATCAACGCCGCCCTCCGCGAGGGTGACTCCTGGGAAGACCACGCGTACGACACCATGAAGGGGTCGGACTACCTGGGAGACGCTCCCGCCGTGGAGACGCTCTGCCGGGAGAGCCCCAAGGAGACGATGCAGCTCGAACACTGGGGGATGGCCTTCTCGCGCGACGAGGACGGCCGCGTCTCCCAGCGGCCGTTCGGCGGCCTCTCGTTCCCACGGACGACGTACGCCGGTGCCGAGACGGGCCACCAGCTGCTCCACACGATGTACGAACAGCTGGTCAAGCGCGGCATCGAGGTGTACGACGAGTGGTACGCGACGCGCCTCGCCGTGAGCGACGAGGAGCGCCCCGAGGAGCGGACGTGCCACGGCGTCGTCGCCTACGACATCCAGTCGGGCGAAATCGCCGGCTTCCGCGCTCGCAAGGGCGTCGTCCTCGCCACGGGTGGTCCCGGACAGGTGTACGACCACACGACGAACGCCGTCTCCAACACGGGCGACGGCGTAGCGATGGCCTACCGCGCCGGGGTGCCGATGGAGGACATGGAGTTCATCCAGTTCCACCCCACCACCCTGCCGTCGACGGGCGTCCTCATCTCGGAGGGCGTCCGCGGCGAGGGCGGCATCCTCTACAACGCCGAGGGCGAGCGGTTCATGTACGAACACGGCTACGCGAACAACGCCGGCGAACTCGCCTCCCGGGACGTGGTCTCCCGGGCCGAACTCACCGAGGTGAACGAGGGCCGCGGCATCGAGGACGAGTACGTCCACCTCGACATGCGCCACCTCGGCGAGGAGCGCATCATCGACCGGCTGGAGAACATCCTCCACCTCGCCGAGGACTTCGAGGGCGTCGACGGCCTCGAGGAGCCGATGCCGGTCAAGCCCGGCCAGCACTACGCGATGGGCGGCGTCGAGACGGACGAGAACGGCGAGACCTGTATCACGGGCCTGTACGCCGCCGGCGAGTGTGCCTGCGCGTCGGTCCACGGGGCCAACCGGCTGGGCGGGAACGCCCTCCCCGAACTCATCGTCTTCGGCAAGCGCGCCGGCCAGCACGCCGCCGGGCGTGACCTCGGCACGGCGCGAATCGAGACCGGCAAGCGCGGCGAGTACGAGGTGGGCGAAGTCGACACGCCGGTCGAACCCGGTGAGGTCACTGGTGGGGAACCGGGTGACGTCGCCGCCGACGGCGGCACGGCCCCCGACGGTGGGGCGACGGCCGAACTCACCCCCGAGGAGTGCGTCGAACGGGCGGTCACCGACGAGCGGACCCGCGTCGACGCGCTGATGTCGCGTGACGGGACCAACCACGCGACCATCCGTGCGAAGGTCCAGAAGTCCATGACGCGCTTCGTCAACGTCTTCCGCGAGGAGGAGGGCCTCAAGCAGGCGCTCCGCGACATCCGCGAGGCTCGCGAGGCGTACCAGGACGTCGCCGTCTCCGACCCGTCGCGAACGTTCAACACGGACCTCATCCAGACCATCGAGACGCGGAACATCCTCGACCTGGCGGAGGCCATCACGCTCGGCGCGCTCGTGCGCGACGAGTTCCGCGGTGCACACTGGCGCAAGGAACACCAGGAGCGCAAGGACGAGAGCTGGCTGAAGCACACGATGCTCTCGTGGAACGACGGCACGCCCGAGGTGTGGTTCCGCCCCGTCATCCTCGAGGGCGAGGACAAGACGTACGAACCGAAGGTCCGGAGCTACTGACGACTCGCTCGTCCGCGTTCTCCGCCGGACTCGTTCTCGCAGGTCCGTTCCCCGGCGGTCACCAACGGGTATTTGCTTCCCCCGCGACTACGTCGGGGTGGAAGGGTGGCTCAGTGGTAGAGCACACCGGGTCCGACACCTGTCGCCCGGTGACTTTGGCTTCGCGTGGTTCGACTCCCGCCCCTTCCACTCCGTCTCGACTCGTCCGTGTGAGTCGCCTCGCTGTCCCCGTACTTTCGACGATCGTTGAATCAGAGTTTTAGTATCGTCGTACCCTACCGCTCGGCCGATGGCAACGCAGTCGACACACATCGAGGTGCCACCGGACGTCGAGTCGCCCCGGACGAAACTCGTCTACCTCGCGCTCACGGCTGGCGGGACGGCCACCGTCGAGGAACTGCAGGACGCGCTGTC